>JAUVSX010000352.1 GCA_030596915.1 Chloroflexota bacterium
GACACCGTCCTCTGGGAGGTTGAGAACAGCGTCGTCTGGGAGACCTGCCCCGAGTGCGCCTCGGCTGATGCTTTTCCCAAGGAGACGTTTCGCGCCATCCTGTCCGAATGCAGATCGCTGGGTCTGGAACCGGTGCCGCTTCTCCAGACGATCGGACACGTCGAGTACGTCCTCAAGCACGAGGCGTACAAGGGTTTGCAGGAGCTTCCGTCTCGGATCGACCAGTACTGTCCTCGCAATCCGGACGTGGTTCCCTTCGTCCACCGATGGCTCGACGAGTACCTGGAGGTCTTCGGCGATGTGAGGACCTTCCACATCGGAGCTGACGAGGCCTGGGCGCTGGGCGCCTGTCCCGATTGCCGGGCCTATGCTGAGGAGCACTCGTTGTCGCGGATATACATCGACCACATTAACGCCGTGGCGGAGCCCCTAATTGGGCGCGGGATCACGCCGGCCATCTGGGCCGACATGGTGTTGCATTATAGCGAGGCGCTTGGCGAGCTGTCGCGTGAGATCGTGCTCTTCGACTGGATGTATGACATCTACCGCGGGAGCGGCAAGGTGTGGGTCTGGGGCGAGGGACACCTTCGCAAGGAGGATCTGGGCAGCGACGTGTTGGCGCGTTTCGGCCGCTTTCTGTTCCCCGAGGGGGATGAGCCGGGGCGCGAGCCTGAGACGTTCTACACCGCCGACTTTCTCGCGAGTGAGGGCTTCCGCGTCGTGACGTGTCCCTCCGCCAGCAGCTACGGCGACAATGTCTTCTCGCCGCGCAACTGGCTGCACGTGGCCAACACGTTCGACTCGTTCCAGAAGGGAGCAGCCCCTCGTCTGAATGGATCGCTGCTCACGAGCTGGTCCCAGCGGCTGCATCCCTGGGAGCTACAACTGGCGTGCATCGACATCCCGGGTTTTCTCGAGGCACGTCCCGAGGCCTCGATCGAGGACTATCAGGCCTGGTTCGTGCGGGAGGAGTTTGGCGTCGACGACACCAGGTTCTGGCGGGCCTGCGGATTGCTCTCGAAGTCGTGCCTGTTCAGCGACAGCGGGTCGCTGGGGTTCGGCAAGGCGTGTCTGCCAGTTGCTGCGGACCACGTCGAACGGACGCTGCTGACCCTCCGCGAGGAGGGACGATTGGGGGACGAACTGGCAAGGTGCGAGCAGCGAGCCGCCGATTATCGCGACGCACTAAGGGAGTTGCACGCGTTTGCATCGACCGCCACGCAAGGCGCCGAATACCTGGGTGTCTGGGATCTGGCAGCCCGCAATCTGATCAATCGCGCCGGCGTGTCGGCGCACCTGATTGGCCACGCGGACGACGTGGTTGGTGGGCGAGCGCTCGCCGGCGCAGCGCGCAGCAGGGCGGAGCGCCTGCTGGGTGATCTGCGTGCTCTCCGAGAGGAGACCGACGCGCTCTATCGGGGTATGGTCCGCCCAGCCCGTCGAGCGCTGATGGTTGGCTACATGTTCGGCGCCGTCGATCGCGCGCTGGGGCGACTGGCGGGCGAATGAGGCTCAGGCGCCAGGTCCAGGATTTGGTGACTGTGGCGTACAGGTCACTATGCCCGAGATCAGACTTGTGCATCTCAGTCCTGGGGCCAGTGTCCACTGCGACCCGCTGATGCTTCGCCACCCGGTAATCCTGCGTCGACCATTCCCTGAAATGCACTCGATCGTCCCCAAACTGGAACACGCCCGAGCAGATCCGCTGTGAGAAACTGTCTGCTTCGCTGCGCAATTCTCATCGCTCTCGCCACGATTGTGGGAGCTTGCGCTGACGACCCTTCGGGAGACGGGGTGCGCGCGCCGGCCATCACGACCACGCCCACCTTGACGCCCACGGTCGCTGCGGCGACCGTGACCGTAACCCCAACCCCTGCGCCTACGCCGGTGCCGCCTACGGCGAGCCCGTTGCCGGCGGACACAGCACCTCCTTCGCCGACGACATCACCGACGGTGTCAGCGACGGCGTCGCCCACGGAGACCGGCGCTGTCACGACCCCGAGGCCAGGCGTCCCAGGTACAAGCGCCCCCGTTTACACCTACCGCGTCGTAGCGACGTATCCTCACGACGAGGGCGCGTACACCCAGGGACTGGTCTTCGAGAATGGGGTGTTGTACGAGAGCACCGGCCTCTACGGGCGTTCCTCACTGCGAGAGGTGGACCTGGAAACCGGTAAGGTCGTGCGCATTCACGTCTTGCCCGAGCACCTATTCGGCGAGGGCATCGCGGTAGATGGCGACAGGATCGTGCAGCTCACCTGGCGCTCCCACGTGGGGTTCGTATATGACCGGGACACGTTTGACCCGATCGACGACTTCCGGTATCCGACGGAAGGTTGGGGCCTCACGCACGACGGCGCGTGGCTGATTATGAGCGATGGTACCCCAACGCTGCACTACCTGGACCCCGTGACGCTGCAGGAGGTCGCGCGCATCGAGGTCATGGATGGCCAGACCCCGATCGGCTTCCTCAACGAGTTGGAGCACGTTCGCGGTCAGATCTTCGCCAATATCTGGCTCAGTGATCTGATCGTCATCATCGACCCTGCCACGGGACAGGTGGCGGGGTGGGTCGATCTATCCGGGCTGCTGGACGGGGTGCAAAGTGAGCCGCCGGTGGACGTGCTGAATGGCATTGCCTATGACGAGGAGCACGACCGGTTGTTCGTAACGGGCAAGCTGTGGCCCCTCGTGTTTGAGATCGAACTGATCCCCGTTGGCGGGTCCCCACAATGACCCTTTCACTGGAGGGTTTCCGTCCTCTCGTCGAACGTGGCAGTGCTGACGGTGCAGATGAGCGTACCAGCTGCGGACAAGGAGGGCTACACGTTCCAGTCTCCCATCGCAACGGCTTTCGTCTCCGCCAAAGTGGGGGCCGACTGGAAAGCCGTGCACGCACACGAGTCCGTCCTGTTTCATGGAGGCTAGGAGGTGGAGCAGATTGGCTGTATCACTTGGATGACGCTGACGCGGCCGCTTCGGTTGGCCTCAGCCAATTCGTGCGTGCTAGGAGAGGAGGTGCCTTGTGGATCTGAGCATCCGACCCGTGCGCGAGGGTGACATTGATGCTGTGGTTCGACTCTCGCTGGAAGCGTGGCTTCCCGTCTTCGAATCGTTTGAGCAAATCCTCGGTTCTGAGGTCTTCGCCAAGATCTATCCGGACTGGCGAGCGAGCCAAAGCGCGCTGGTCGAAGGGGTCTGTAGAGACGGTGAGAAGACCACAGTCTACGTCGCAGAAGCTGACGGGGCAGTGGCTGGCTTCGTGGCCTACCTGCTGGATGGCACGGACAAGACGGGGGAAATCTACCTTCTAGCCGTCGATCCTGACTACCAGAACCGCGGGATCGGCACCGATCTGAACAACTTCGCGCTGAATAAGATGGTGGAGAGCGGGATGGAACTGGCCTTCGTGGGCACAGGCGGCGATCCAGCGCACGCACCGGCTCGCAGGTCATATGAGAAGGCAGGCTTCATCGCCCTGCCCAATGTTCAATACTACAGGGATCTGCCGTAGCGTCCGCGCGCGTGGCGAACCCCGTGCCTGCTCCGCCCCTCCGTCCAGGCGTCCAACACCAAGTCAGACGTTGACGCCCGGTGGGGGGCGCTCGCGTGGTTGCAGCCTCCGGCGTGGGCGTAGCTGTCCAGGCCAGTGTGAGGCGAGATCTACTCCGCGGCCCTCAGTTCGTCCTCCGCTTCGTACTCGTCCCTCGTGATGAACTCCCCCCCTGTCACGTATCGAGAGACGAGCTGCCGCTGAGTGTCGAAGTAGATCTCCACCTCGACCATCTGAAAGCAGCGCGTCGCGCCGCTCCCAAAGACCGCCTTGCGCGCGTAGTAAGCCCCCTCGCCCTCGTCGTACATCGGCGTGAGCTCATTACGCAGGTCGACGCGTGTCACGAGTTTCTCCCCGCAGCGGGAGCAGCGAACGTACTCGCGGTGGGCGCTGCCGTCGTCGCTCGTGCCGCTCCCCAAGAACATCGAGGATATCTTCTTCAAGAAGCTCATCAATGGCTCCTTTCGGCGCCGTGCGCGGAGTAGGCCGGCATGGAAGGTGTGCTCTCGAGTGGCCGAGAGCCAAGCTAACTGAAGTATACCACGGATGAGCACGATCCGGCAGCGGATTGGACTGGCTTGCGCTGGCGCACAGCGTAGAGTATCATCCGCGGGCACTTGGCCCAGCGGAGGCGCGGGCCGCCTCTGGTCTGCCCGCGGGCGGGTCGCTTGCGGTCCACTCACATTGGGGCCGCTGCCGCTTGCCGGACGCGGCATGGAGGCCTGTCCCCAGCGCTGATCC
>JAUVSX010000482.1 GCA_030596915.1 Chloroflexota bacterium
CACGTTCGCGCTCCTGGAGCCGCACCATTATGAGGAGGTCATCTCCTACCTGATCGTTGGCGAGGAGCGAGCGGTTCTATTCGACACCGGGCTCGGCATCGGGAACATCCGCGCCGAAGTCGGGCGCCTGACTGACCGTCCAACGGTCGTCGTCAACAGCCATTCGCACTACGATCACGTGGGCGACAATCACCGCTTTGCCGAGATCTGGGCCTTTGACGACGAGCTGGAGGTCGCCCGCATCGAACGCGGGCTCACGCCAGCGGAAGCCGCCGCATTCATCCCGCCAGGCTCGTACCGAAACCCGCCGCGCGGCTTCGACCCAGCGGGGTATCAGATACGGCCGTCCCCGGTGAACCGGCGTCTTCATGATCTGGACACCATCGAGCTGGGGGCGCGCACGTTGACTGTCACTCACACGCCGGGCCACAGCCCTGGCAGCAACTGTTAGCTCGACAGCCGGCACGCCATTCACTTCACCGGCGACACGTTCTATCCAGGCACGCTGTACGCCCACTTCGCCGAGTCGAACCTCGAGGCGTACGGGCGCTCCCTCGGCCGCCTGGTCGACCTGCTGGACGACGTGAGTCATCTTTGCCCAGCCCACAACGAGGCCTATGTGCCCAAGGACATGCTCGTGTCGGCACGCGACGGTCTCGAGCATGTCGCTGCGGGACAGGCCGAGTCACGGACCGAAGGGGGCGCGCGGATCTACACCTTCGAGGGCTTTCGAGTAGCGGTCGCCGATGATGTTGCCTAGTCACCTACTCCCTACGCGTCACTACTTATCACTCCGGCGCCGGCGATGCAGGCCTGCCTCGCTCGCGGCCCACGAGGTCCGCTTGTGGCGAGCGACGCGGATTGAGGCGGCACGTGCCGGCCTGGGAGACCCTGATTGCCCAGGCCGGCTTGTTTGTCCCGGATCAGGGGATGCTCACGATCGGCGTTATGAGGGAGCTCCATGAGGACGCAGGACTACATAGACCTGGAGAAGCGCTACAACGCCCACAACTACGCGCCGCTGGACGTGGTCCTGGAACGGGGCCAGGGCGTCTGGGTCTGGGACGTGGAAGGGAACCGCTACATTGACTTCCTCAGCGCCTACTCGGCGCTCAACCAGGGCCACGCCCACCCTCGTATTCTGGCGGCAATGGTCGAGCAGGCACAGAAGCTGCCACTCACGTCGCGCGCTTTCCGCAACAGCCAACTTCCACTGCTTGCGAAGGAGCTGTGCGAGCTGAGTGGTTATCCGATGATGCTACCGATGAACAGCGGCGCCGAGGCGATTGAAACGGCCCTCAAGGCCGCTCGCAAGTGGGGCTACCGGGTCAAGGGGGTGCCAGAGGGCGCCGCGGAGATCATTACCTGCGCGGGGAACTTTCACGGGCGCACAATCACGATCGTCGGCTTCTCGACCGTGCACGCGTACCGCGACGGCTTCGGCCCCTTCACACCGGGCTTCGTGACCGTACCCTTCGGCGACGCCAGCGCGCTGGAGGCCGCCATCACGCCGAGAACCGTCGCCTTCCTGATTGAGCCGATTCAAGGTGAGGGCGGCATCGTCTTTCCCCCCTCGAACTACCTGCGCGACGTGCGCGACATCTGCACCCGCCACAACGTGCTTATGGTCGCGGACGAGATCCAGACTGGTCTTGGCCGCACCGGGCAGTTCTTCGCCTGTGATTGGGAGCAGGTGCACCCGGACGTCGTCGTCCTGGGCAAGGCCCTCTCCGGTGGCTTCTACCCGGTGTCGGCGGTGCTGGCCGAGCGGGAGGTGTTGGAGGTGTTCGGGCCCGGCGACCACGGATCTACCTTTGGCGGCAATCCCCTCGCCGCAGCCGTCGCCCGAGAGAGTCTGAGCGTGCTCGTGGACGAGGGCATGATCGAGAACGCACGCCTCCAGGGCGCACACCTGCTCGGACGCCTGAAGCGCATCGAGAGCGACCACGTTGCTGAGGTTCGAGGCCGGGGTTTGCTCGTCGGGGTCGAGCTGAAGCCAGAGGCGGGCCACGCGCGGCGCTTCTGCGAGTTGTTGAAGGACGAGGGCGTGCTCTGCAAGGACACTCAGGGGACAGTCCTGCGATTCGCGCCGCCCCTGGTGATCACACGAGATGAGATCGACTGGGCGGTGGAACGGATTGAGAAGGTGCTATTGATGCCTGGGCTTGGCGATAGCCATGCAACGACTCAATGAGAGGAGCTTCTCCGTATGACTGATCGGGTCCTGATCATGGGCGCAGCTGGCCGCGACTTCCACAACTTCAACGTGTACTTCAGGGACAATCCGCAATACGAGGTGGTCGCCTTCACTGCGACGCAGATTCCCAACATCGAGGGTCGCGCCTATCCACCCGAGTTGGCCGGTCCCCACTACCCGCAGGGCGTCCCCATCTACCCCGAGAGCGACCTGGTGTCGCTGATCCACGATCTCGAAGTGGATCAGGTCATCTTTGCCTACTCGGACGTTCCGCACGAATACGTGATGCACAAGGCATCGCTCGTGCTGGCCGCTGGCGCCGACTTCCGGCTCATGGGTACGGGTACGACGACACTCAGATCGAGCAAGCCCGTCATCTCGGTATGTGCAGGCCGGACCGGCAGCGGCAAGAGCCAGACGACGCGCCGTGTATCGGACCTGCTGCGGAGTGCGGGCAAACGTGTCGTCGTAGTGCGACACCCCATGCCCTACGGCAACCTGGTTGAGCAGGCCTGCCAGCGCTACGCCAGCTACGAGGATCTGGACCGGCACAAGTGCACCATCGAGGAGCGCGAGGAGTACGAGCCCCACATTGACCGGGGCGTGATCGTCTACGCTGGCGTGGACTATGCCCGAATCCTGGCCGAGGCTGAGGCCGAGGCCGACGTTGTCCTATGGGATGGCGGCAACAACGACCTGCCATTCTACCAGCCGGACCTGCACATCGTCGTCCTCGACCCACACCGCCCCGGTCACGAGGTGCGCTACCATCCTGGCGAGGCCAACCTTCGAGCGGCGGATGTCGTCGTGATCAACAAGATCGACACCGCAGAGCCCA
>JAUVSX010000370.1 GCA_030596915.1 Chloroflexota bacterium
GAATCGGGTGTGCCGAACTCTGGGTCGACGATGCGTCCCGCGTGGCAACGTGGCCAGCCAGCATCATCTCCCTCCCGCACAAGATACACCGTCTCCGGTGGCTGGTCGTCGCCCAGCCAATCCCGCCCGTTGTTCGTGGCCCAGAGCTCATCGGTGCCGGGCCGGAACGTGATGCCGACCGCGTTGCGCAGGCCCCGCGCGTAGATCTCCTCGCCACTCCCATCCGGATTGTAGCGCACGATCGTCGCGCGCCGCTCGTCTCCCTCCTCACATACGTTGCACGAAGACCCGACGGAGACGAAGAGCGAGGACCAGTCGGGGCTGAAGAGGACGGTGCGGGTGCTGTGGCCGCCGGTGGGCAGGCCGTCGATGATCACATCGCGCTTCTGGAACACGCCGTCCGGGTCCGGATCGCTCAACCGCAGAATGCGTGTGGTCTCACCGACATAGAGGGAGCCGTCCTGATAGAAGGCGATGCTGCTGGGCGCGCTCAGACCGTCGGCCACGACCTCCACGCCGTCGGCCACGCCATCACCATCGCGATCAGGCAGCCTCACAATGCGACGAGCGCCGCGCTCGGCCACGTACAGCTCCCCGTCGGGCCCCACGGCCATCATACGCGGGTCGCTTAGTCCCTGAGCGAAGACGGAGATGCCGAAGCCGGGCGGAAGCGCGATTCGGTCCTCCGGAGGCACGACGCGTGTGAGGGCTGGCTCGACGGGAGGGGACTCCGGTGGCTCAATGGAGCCCGCCACCGTCGCTCCCGGTTCCGGCGTCTCGGGCGTGACTTCAGACGTGTCCGGAAGCGCTGTCTCGGCGGCGGACGGTGCACTGGGCAGGGGGATCGTGGTGGCCGCGGGCACGGCCGTGACATCCCCACCGAACAGCCGGAAGAGCGCGCCGCTTCTGATGAACAGGACTGCGCTCAGCAGGATGATGGCGACCGCAGCCGCTCCGACAGCCAGTACTCGCGGCCAGCGTCGTTTCATTGCCTGCGCCTCCTCATCTGGGCATTATAGCACGTGCCAACCCTTCCCGGTAGGGGCGGACCCATGCGTGTACTCACGCACCGTGTCCGCCCGCTTGGGCCACCGCCGCCTGTTCCACGACAGTGCTAGCGACGACGAAAATCAGGTGCAACGCACGGCGGAACGTGCATCGCACCGGCAATCGCCCGCCCACACAACGCCCGACGTAGGGGCGGACCAATGCGTGTACTCACGCACCGAGTCCGCCCACTTGCGGTCGCCCTCTCCCCCGCTCCAGTTGCACCACATCCCCCGCGCGGGTACAATGCGGCCCACGATGGAAACCGAGGCCCATTTCACCCACGACACATACCTCTCGCCCTTCGCCTGGCGCTACGGCTCCCAGGAGATGCGCGCCATCTGGAGCGAGGCACACAAGCGGCGGCTGTGGCGTCGCGTGTGGGTGGCCCTGGCGGCGGCTCAGGAGCAAGCCGGTGTGGTCATGCCTGAGCAACTCGCGGACGTCCGCAGGCACGAGGGCGCCCTCGATATGGCGCGCTCCGCCGAGATCGAGGCGGAGATCCACCACGACCTGGTGGCCGAGCTGCGCTGCTTCGCGGAGCAATGTGCCATCGGTGGGGGCATACTGCACCTGGGCGCAACGAGCGCAGACATCGAGGATAACGCCGATGTGATACGCCTCCAGGAATCGCTCGACCTGCTGCTGGACCGGACACACGCGCTCCTCACAACCCTCGCAGAGCGCATCGAGGCATATGCCGATCACGTCTGCCTGGGCTTCACCCACCTCCAGCCTGCCGAGCCCACGACCGTCGGATACCGCCTGGCCGGCTACGCCCAGGACCTGCTCAGCGACTACGATGAGCTGCAGCGCGTGCGGGCGCGTCTGAGGGCGAAAGGGATCAAGGGCGCCGTGGGGACCAGAACCGCCTATGCGCAGATGCTCGCGCCACATCGGCGACGCGCCGCAGCACGCGAGAGCAATCGCTTCATCCATACGCGACGCTGTTTCTTTCAACCAATGAACCTGTCCAGCGCGCAAGCCATGTAGCCGCGGTTTCCATACCGCGTCTGTCGCGCCGGCGAATCAGCGGGGCCGAGACAACCCACCAGTTGCCCAATGTATCGATACGCCAGTTTCCCAATCCACCAATCCAGCGACGTCGCAAAGGCCCACCATTGACCGGCATCGGAACCGTCATCAACGTCGTAGCCGTCCTCACTGGCGGCGCGCTGGGCACGCTCCTGGGCTCGCGCTTGCCCGAGCGCATCCGCGAGACCATTATGCACGCCCTGGGCCTGTTGACGCTGGTCATCGGCATCCATCTCTCCTTCGACACGAACAACATTCTCATCGTCCTCGGCGCCCTGCTGCTGGGGGGCATCGCCGGCGAGCTGCTTCGCATCGAAACCTGGATCGGTCGCTTGGGCCGCTGGCTCGAACGCAAGACATCGTCTAGAGAGACCAAGGTATTCCCCGACCCGCTGCCCGATGCCGATGCCGCCTCCGATCCGTCCCAGTCCCAATCGTCCCGCTTCAGCCACGCCTTCCTCACCGCCAGCCTCGTCTTCTGCGTGGGTCCGATGACGATCCTCGGCTCGTTCCACGACGGGCTCACAGGGGACTACTCCCTGCTGGCGATCAAGTCGACCCTCGACTTCTTCGCCGCGCTGGCGTTCGCCTCGACACTGGGCCCAGGCGTGATCGCGGCCGCCCTCACCGTGCTCGTCTACCAGGGCGCGCTCACGATCAGCGCCGGCTGGGCGAGCGGCGTCCTCACCGAGCCGATGATCGCGGAGATGACGGCGACCGGCGGCGTGCTGATGCTCGCGCTGGGGCTGGGGCTTCTGGACATCAAACACATCCGCACGGGCAACCTGCTCCCCGCAATCGTCGTGGCGCCGATCATCGTCGCCGTGCTCGAGTGGCTGGGGTCCTGACTGGACTGGCAGTCCTTTGACCTTCACCTACGAGAGATCGCTAGTGAGCGGGATCGTGGCCGACTGCGATGTCCGTGGCCCAGGGAAGAGAACGGCTGATGGATTTTGACAACATAGGCGGGCAATAGGAACCTGTGGGCATCCTGACTCGACCAATGTGCTAGTGGGACCCCTTGTACTTCGATATGTCGGGTCATTACCCGCTTGAGAAATCAACGTGCATAAGCCGTCACTACGAACCCAGACGGCAGGTCGCCAGGTTCCGCTGCTTCCTCGGTCGTCGGAAGGAGACAGTAGGAAAAGGGGCCGCAGGAATCCAGGTACAACGCACTGCGGAAAGTGCGGCGCACCTCAATATCATTAGCAGGAGGCGAGATAACGTGCCAGACAAGATTCGCGTGATCCAATACGGGCTTGGGCCCATCGGCAGCGCTGTCGCACGCCACGTCGTGGAGCGGAAAGGCGTGGAACTGGTCGGGGGCGTGGATGTTGACCCCGAGAAATTGGGCAGGGACGTTGGTCGGGTCGTGGGCCTGGAACGCCCGCTGGGTTTCACTGTGGCCGCGACCCTGGCCGAAGCTCAGGGGCTGGCGGACGCTGATGTGGTGCTTCACACCACCAGCTCGTACTTCGACCAGTTCAAGCCGCAGATCATCGAAATCCTGGAGGCGGGTTTGGACATCGTCTCGACAGCCGAAGAGCTCTCGTTTCCCTGGCTATCACATCCGGAGGACGCGGCCGACGTAGATGCGGTGGCGAAGCGACTGGGCAGGACCGTGCTGGGCACTGGTATCAACCCGGGCTTTCTCATGGACACCCTCCCGCTTGGGCTCACTGCCATCTGCCAGCGAGTGGATCATATCTCCGTGACGCGCGTCATCGACGCCTCTACCCGGCGAGGGCCATTCCAGACCAAGATCGGCTGCGGTATGACGGTTGAACAATTCCAGGCCAAGATGGCTGCGGGCCGTATGGGCCACGTGGGACTGGCTGAGTCCGTTGCCATGGTGTTCCACTCGCTGGGCAGGAAGCTGGTTCGTTTCGACACGACCGTCGAGCCACTGATCAGTGACCGTCTGATCAAGACCAGCCACGTTGAAGTGCATCCGGGCCAGGTGAAGGGCCTCAGGCAACTCGCGCAGGCCTACAGTGATGAGGGTGAGTTTATGGCGCTCACATTCGTTGCCGCCCTGGAAGCGAGCGACGAGGGCGATCTGGTAC
>JAUVSX010000508.1 GCA_030596915.1 Chloroflexota bacterium
AGGCGGTGGCCGAACGCTACGCGGCGTTCATCCGGGACGCCGTCCGGGATGGAATTCGATCGGTGGCCCCAGGCGCCGTGGCGTGTTGGGAGGGGCGGTGAGCGTGATTGAGATCGATAGCCCGAACGATGACATAGAAGACGTGATGCACGCTGTCGGTGAGGCCGTCGAGTCGTGGGAACGGGCGTTCGCTTCCCCCGGTGATCGGGTCCGGACAATGGGTGCACGTGATGACCTGCGCCAGCGCGCCAGCCTCCTCCGCCACCAATGGCGTGTCGACGGCAACGCGATTATCCACTCGTCGCGGCCCCGGCTGGGGCCGTGGCTGGTCCGCTTCCAGCGGTTCGTGCGCCGGCTGACCTGGTGGTTCGTTGACCCGGTCATTCAGCAGATCGGGATGTTCCAGCGGAACTCGGCCCGCGTCATCGACGGGCTCGCCCAAGAGCACGGCCAGCTCGCCAACAGAGTCGGCGACCTCGGTGAGTTGTGCGACCAGTTGCAGGCCCTCGAAGCAAGGCTGGCGCAGCTCGAGCAGCGGATCGAAGCCGCTGAAGGCACGAAGGCGCGTGAGGGCTGAGGTTTCGATCGTCGTTCTTACCTGGAACGCGCTGGAGTACACGCGCGCGTGCCTCGAGTCGCTGAACGCGCGCACTCCCGTCGGTGAGGACGTGCACGTGATAGTCGTCGACAACGGCAGCACGGATGGGACGCTGCCATATCTCCGTGGCCTAGGCTGGATCGCTCTGCTTGAGAATGGTCGCAACCTGGGATATGCGCGCGCCAGCAACATCGGCATCCGCGCCGCTGCGGGTGGCCACGACGTCCTGCTACTGAACAACGACGTGCTGATCCCACAGGACGGCTGGCTCGAGGCACTTCAGGAGGCAGCCTACTCTGCGGACGACATCGGCATCGCCGGCTGTCGTCTCTCGATGCCTGACGGGCGTCTGCTGCATGCCGGCGCCCACATCCCGCCGGACAGCTTGCGCGGGGAGCAGATTGGCAGCTTCGAGAAAGACGTGAACCAGTACAGCGACACCCGCGACGTGCCCAGCGTCGTGGGGGCCTGCATGTACCTGAAGCGGGCCGTGCTGGATACGGTAGGGTTGCTCGACGAGGACTACTTCTCATACTATGAGGATACCGACTACTGCCTGAGAGCCGCGGAGCGTGGCTTTCGTACGGTTTGCGCGGGCATGGTGACGCTCCTCCACCACGAAAACGTCAGCACGCGTGTGAACAGGGCCGACTTCTCCAGCGTGTTCGCCGCCTCGCGGCGGACATTCCGGCGGAAGTGGGCAGGTAAGCTGAGACGGCGAGACAGGGTGGGCCTACTATGGCACTCCGAGGTCGGCTCGCCCTCCGGGTACGCCGTGTCGTCGAGGGAGCTGTTGCTCCAACTCGACGAGCTAGGCGTTGACATAAGGCTGGCATACATATATGGCACCGACTGGATGGATGTGGGGCGCGACGATTATCGCCTGTCCGCGATGCGGCAGCGCCCCAAGGACCTGCGTCTGCCGCAGGTCGTGTACGCCCCTGCCGAACTCTTCTCGAAGAACAGCGGTCGCTACCGCATAGGGTACACGATGCTCGAGGTCGACGGCATCCCCCCTGAGTGGGTGCGAATGTGCAATCAGATGGACGAGGTGTGGGTGCCCACTACGTTCAACGCCGAGACTTTCCGCGCGGGCGGCGTGACGTCGCCCCTCCGTGTCATGCCGTTGGGCGTCAACCCCGACTACTTCAACCCGCGTATTCAGGGATTCCGTGCTTCCCCACGTTTCACTTTCGTATCGGTCTTCGAGTGGGGCGAGCGCAAGGCGCCGGAGGTGCTCCTCAAGGCGTACACGCGTGCATTTACTGCAACCGACCAAGTCGTACTTCTGCTCAAGGTCCACAATCGCGATCCGGGCGTGGATGTCGACGCGCAGATTGCGTCCCTCCACCTTCCCGAAAGCGGCCCCCCGGTCGTTCTGCTCAAGAACCACGACCTGCCCGCTCACCAGATGGGCAGCCTCTACCGCTCGGCCGACTGCTTCGTGCTCGCGACTCGGGGTGAGGGGTGGGGAATGCCGATCCTCGAGGCAATGGCCTGCGGCCTTCCTGCTATCGCGACGGGGTGGGGCGGTCACATGGACTTTCTCTCGGCGGAAAACGGATACCCTGTGGGATACACGCTCGTGCCAGCAGTTGCCAAGTGCCCCTACTACCGGGGTTTCTGTTGGGCAGATCCTGACGTGGGCCACCTGGCGGACCGTATGCGATTCGTGTACGAGAATCCAGATGAGGCGCGCGCGGTCGGAACTCGGGCGTCCGAGGATGCGCTCGGGCAGTGGACGTGGCGCCAGGCAGCACTGCGAATACGGCAGCGGGTGGAAGAAATCCACCAGGCGTTCGCCTGAGGAACGTCGACTCACGGATGGGGGCCTGACGTGCGCATCGGGTTCGACATCACGGCCCTTCGTATCGCCGTTGGCGGCGTTTTCTGGTACGATCTGAACCTCCTGAGCGCGGCGGTGGCGGCCGGCCCCCGGCACGCGTTCATACTGCTGGACTACCTCCCCATTCGCGGCCGGCAGGCCGCGCCTTCCGACGTCGTGGAACTCGAATCCGAGCATGTGCGCGTCGTCCGCTGTCCGGGACCCACGCACCGTCGCCTGTCTCGGTGGAAGCCGCTGCAGCGAGCGGCGCTCGCAGGCGCCGCAGAGTTCGTTGATCGCACGGTCCTTTGGCCGTG
>JAUVSX010000353.1 GCA_030596915.1 Chloroflexota bacterium
GAGAAACCCGCCCCAAGGCGCAGGGTGACCTTCTGACCCACACCGGCCCGCACCATCGCGTCTACCGCTGCCCGATCGACGATGTTGAGCAAGCAGTCCTTGCTGGGCTTTGCATCCAGTAGGGCCTTGAGGACCGCCGTGCTGTCTCCAGGTGCGCCGGAGCTCGGAGCGTCCGCAGAATCGGCCAGGACGAAGGGCCTCTCATCACTGGCGAGTGCACAGCGGATCGCCTCATCGGTCGGTTCCAGATCGAGGTCGAATTCGTGGCGGCGCTGCCAAAATGCCTCAGCCAGCCAATCCGCCTCTCGCTCGGCGGTCGCGCGGTCGCCGTCCGTGATCACGAGCACACTACTCGCCACGTCGTAAACATCCAGCCACGGCTGTACCGAGAAGACAGACGCATCCAGGACGCCCGGCGAGTCCATCAGCGCCTCGGTCGTTGCCATCACCTCGGCGTAGGGACCGTCGGTCGTCCGGGCGGTCTCTCCCGGCAGGATCATAGGGACCCTGCGCAGGGCGCTTGTGGGTCGGGCACTGCCCTGGCTCGCCGCAAGCAGCAGCCGCATCCCGCGCTCAGCCGTCTCGACCAGGTCGATGTGGGGCGCGGTGTGGTAGCCAACGAGCGCCGTCGCCTGATCGACCATCTGATAGGTGACGTTGGCGTGAAGAGCCAGCGCGCCGACGAGCGGCACATCGGGCCCGACCACGGCTCTGGCTGCGCGCAGTATCTCGCCGGTCCCGTCATCGAAGCCTTGAACCACCATCGCGCCGTGCAGTACCAGCAGCACACCGTCGACTGGCAGAGCCTGCCGCAAACGCTCGACGAGTTCGTCCCGGATCGTCTCGAACACGTCGTTAAGAACGTGCCCGGCGGAGGAGGACGCCGAGGCCGAGAGTAGGGATACCACTTCAATGCCCTGTTCTTGCGCGAACGCGAGCGCCCCACCCAGCCCGGTCCTGGTACCGCCGAAGTGCTCGACGATCTCCTGGCCTCGCAGCACGTCGTTCGGCCCGAAGTGCGCCCACGAGCCCGGCACGGGCGAGAAGCTTTGCGATTCCTGGGCGAATTTCCCGAGGGCGATACGCATTGGGCTCACGTCATCATCGCGGGGAATGCCTGCCTGACGTCGTCCATCGCGCCGTCGACGCCTTCGAGTGCCCGATCGATGTCGGCCTCGGTGTGAGCCGATGAGTAGCCGTGATGGACCGATACGTGGAAGTAGACACCACGCGCGATGCAACCCGCCACGAACTCGCGCAGCATCGCCTTGCTGGCCCCGGCGGCCTGGCGGTAGTTCGTCACCTCTTCCCGCAGGCCGAAGTGCATCCCGAAGCGCGGGCCGACGTGCTGCAGGCGCATCGGGACGCCGCTGCGCTCAATGATCTCCTGGAAGCCTCCATAGAACCTGCCCCCAAGCGCTTCCAAGTGTTCGTAGTACCCTGGCCGGCCGTACTCGTCCAGCGCTGCCAGTGCCGCCAAGACCGCGGTCGTGTGCGCCAGGTACGTCCCGGAGAGCTCGCTATCGCCGACTGGGCGCAGATGTCGCATCACATCCCGTCGTCCCGTGATGGCGCTGATGGGCATCCCACCGCCCAGCGCTTTGCCAAGCACGCAAAGATCGGCGGTTACACCCAGATACTCCTGCGCGCCGCCCGGCGCCATCCGGAAAGCCGTCAGCACCTCGTCAAAGAACAGCAACGCACCGTGCCGGTCGCAAAGGTCCCGGCACAGCGCCAGCAGCCCCGGTTGGGCTAGCACGCAGCCCATATCGTAGCTGATGGGCTCCATGATGAGGCAGGCCAGGTCGTCGCCGTGCTCGGCGAACGCCGCCTTGAGGGCATCAGGGTCGTTGAAGGGCACCACGACGATGAGGTCCTTCAGGCCTCGTGGCATGCCCGCCGACTGTGGGTACGGCACCGGTCTGTCCGGCGGGCCCGCCTCCTCGAGCGGCGGCCCATAACTATAGGCGACGTAGTCAGCATAACCGTGGAAGTGCCCTTCGAACTTCAGGACCTTCTCGCGCCCAGTCGCAGTGCGAGCCAACCGCAGCGCGTGTGCATCACCGTCTCGGTTCCTGAACAGGCGAAGCGCGCCATCTCCGCGCCAGGCACCAGCTCGGCGAGTCTACGCGCCAGCGCCGACTGGTACTCGGTTTCGTACGCGCAGATGACGCCCATCTCGAGCGCCTTCGCCACGGCGGACCTGATTCCCGGGTGATTGTGGCCGAGCAGCGACGCGCCGTGGGACATACACATGTCCACGTACTCGCGCCCGTCGAGGTCGTAGACGTGGGCGCCATCGCCGCGCGACACGTGGAACGGACGCCCGATCGCCTCGTTGACCCGGTACGAGGCGCAGACGCCGCCGGGCAGATTCTCCTGAGCGACGGAGTAGAGCGTGTGAGCACTGTCCATAGTGGACCTCCTTGGTCAGGGCGAGCGTTGTGTGGGCCAGCCCACAAAGGCCAGCCACGCAGAGGTGACGACGGCCTAGAACACGCTACCCGCGGACCATTTCCCGAGGTCAGCCAGCATCGCTTCAGCGGCCTTTCGGGACGGCACTTCGGACACGGAGAGAAACAGCCCTCGTGGATCGAGCGTATCCATCACTTGCCGGACCTCGTCGAAGGTGCACATAACCTGGATGCCCTTGCCGGCAGCCTGAGTGCGACGATAGACGTCCACCCACCGGTGGAAGCCCTCGTTGCCCGCGCCGAACACCCACTGGAGAGCATCCAGCTCCTCGATCGCCAGCAGGGCGTCGAGGTGGCGCAGGGCGCCCGGACCATCCAGGTGGTAGATTGAGCGGTCGAGGAACTGGCACTCGCGGATGATGCCCGGCAGAAACACATCCTCGAACATCTCCGTGCTGATCATAATCGAGAAGTCATTCGAAGGCACATAGTACTTGCAGTCGCACACGAGCGTCGTCCAGGTCGATATGGGCTGCCCTGCCGCACGAAGCTTCTCATAGAACACGTCGTAGATCCTGAAGTAGTCCGCTTCAAGCCTCACAAGGAGCGCCTCGACCTCGTCGAGGTGCAGGATCATATCCATCGCCAGGTTGGCGGGGTCGCGGAACGCGGCGATCGCATCTCCTCCAGGATGCCAGTCGGTCATGCCCGTGATGAACTTACCGTCTCCGACCTCTAGCAGGGCGTCCGTGATCTCGTGAAGCCTTCTCAGATAGAAGTCATCCTCGTCGAACTCCAGGTCGCTGGCGTCCGCCCAGTCCTCAAGGATCGGGTCAGTCCAACTGGTGCCGAAGTCGCCGAAGTGGATCGGGCAACCATAGAAGGCCGAGAAGAGCTCCGGCCCCAGGTTCGGGAAAGCCACGGGCAGCGTGTCGCCCAGGAACTCGAGATTCGAGAACGTCGCCAGCGTCAGCTCGGCCTGGTACTCTGCGTCGAGCCAGCGACTGGCGGAGGTGGCGTGATCCGAAGTGGGCAAGGGCACCCACTGCTCAGGGGGCTTAGGAAGCAGGAACTGCACGACAGGCCGGTCAATCAACTCCCTGTCCCAGAAGGCATCGATGCGCTGCTTTGATTCCTCGTAGTCGGGCTTGAACTCGAACACGTGCGATGTTCTCCCTGATCTGGTCAGTCTGTGGCCGCGCAGCGCGGCCGTCCTACTCGAACCTGCCGTATTCGTTCGCCGTCTGATACAGCGCGAGGATGTTCTCGGTGGGCGAGACCGCCTGCAGGTTGTGGCAAGGCGCGACGATGAACCCCGTATGGTCGCTGGCCAGGGTGTCGATCAGCATCTTGACCTCGTTGCGCACGTCATCGGCAGATCCGAATGGCAGCGTCTGTTGATTGTCAACAGCGCTGTGGAAGCAGAAGTCCGCGCCGAAATCGGCCTTGAGCGCCTCCAGGTCCCAGTCGCCGCAGCGCCACTGGATCGGATTGAGGACCTCAACGCCCATTTCGACGAAGGTGGGAAGGAGCGGGCGGCAGTCGCCGTCGTCGTGGTGGAAGACCGTGATCCCGAATGACTTGGCCAGGTCGATGCCACGCTGCATCGGCGCCTTGTAGAACGTCTCGAATAGCCGGGGGCTGATGAGCAAGCCGTGCTGCGAACCGAAGTCGTCCGTCACCTGCGTGACATCGATGAGGTCGCCGGCTGCCTCGAACAGGCGCCGGTGGTACTCGAAGAAGCAATCCGATATGCGCCCAACCAGATGGTGAGTGAACGCCGGCTTCTCGATGGGGTCCATCAGCGATCGCGCCAGGCCACGCAGCAGGTTATGGTAGTAGAATGGGGCTGTGTATCCGGAGCCGATGGC
>JAUVSX010000522.1 GCA_030596915.1 Chloroflexota bacterium
CAGACGGGCTCGGTGGCGAAGCTGCTGTGCGAGAACCTGCTTCACTCAAACGGTTTGCCGGTCGAGGGTGTCATCGCCGAGGCGTGTATCGGGGGCGTGGCGGAGGCGGCTCGGGCGGCCGACAAGTTCGCCAGGGAGGGCGTGGGCCGGGCGCTCACAGTCACTCCGGCCTGGTGCTATGGCTCCGAGACGATGGACATGGACCCCTACGTCCCCAAGGCAGTGTGGGGTTTCAATGGGACCGAGCGCCCAGGAGCCGTCTACCTGGCGGCGGTCCTGGCCGCGCATAGCCAGAAGGGGTTGCCAGCCTTCGGTATCTACGGGAGGGATGTTCAGGACGCTGGCGACACGTCGATCCCCATTGACGTGCGCGAGAAGCTCCTCCAGTTCGCGCGGGCGGGATTGGCAGCGGCGACCATGCGCGGGAAGTCGTACTTGTCGCTCGGCGGCGTATCCATGGGCATCGCCGGTTCGATCGTCGACCAGGCGCTCTTCGAGGCCTACCTCGGGATGCGCGTCGAAGTCGTCGACCTGAGCGAGTTCGTCCGACGCATCGATGAGGAGATCTACGATGGCGACGAGCTTGAGCACGCGCTGGGTTGGGTCAAGGAGAACTGCCCGGAGGGCCGCGAGTACAACCCACCGCAGGGGCAACGGACTCGTGCGCAGAAGGATGAGGACTGGGCTTTCGTCGTCAAGATGGCGATGATCGCGCGCGACCTGATGGTCGGTAACGAGCGGCTGGCGGAGCTGGGCTACGGCGAGGAGGCGCTCGGCCACAACGCCATCGCCGCCGGCTTCCAGGGGCAGCGGCACTGGACCGATCACTTCCCCAATGGCGACTTCCTTGAGGCGATCCTGAACTCGTCCTTTGACTGGAACGGCACGCGTGAGCCCTTCATCGTCGCGACTGAGAATGACTGCCTCAACGGTGTGGCGATGCTATTCGGTCATCTGCTGACCAACACCGCTCAGATCTTCGCAGACGTGAGGACGTACTGGAGTCCGGAGGCGGTGAAGCGAGTCACGGGATACGAGCTAGCCGGGCTGGCGGAGGGTGGGGTCATACACCTCATCAACTCTGGAGCCGCTGCGCTGGATGCGACTGGTCTGCAGACGATTGACGGGCAGCCGGCGATGAAGCCGTTCTGGGACATCACTGCCGACGAGGTGAAACAGTGTCTGGCGGCCACGACCTGGTACCCGGCCGTCACCGAGTACTTCCGTGGCGGCGGCTACTCCTCAGGCTTCCTGACGGTGGGCGGCATGCCCGTCACCATGTCGCGCCTCAACCTGATCAAGGGACTCGGGCCGGCATTACAGATCGCGGAGGGATACACGGTCGACCTGCCGGCGGATGCGCATCAGATGCTCAATGAGCGCACGAATCCGACATGGCCGACGCACTGGTTCGCACCTATCCTGACAGGGAGCGGGCCATTCCGGGACGTCTACTCGGTGATGAACAACTGGGGAGCCAACCACGGTGCGCTAAGTTACGGGCACGTGGGCGCGGATCTAATCACCCTGGCGTCAATACTGCGCATTCCCGTCTACATGCACAACGTGGCTGAGGAGCGCATCTTCAGGCCCAGCACCTGGACAGCTTTCGGTGCGATGGAGCCACAAGGCGCTGACTTCCGAGCGTGCGCCAACTTCGGCCCTCTATACGGCCAGTACTAGGGGTCCAGCCGGCGCTTCGTCAGTCCAAGTGGAGAGTGTCATCGCTATCGGCCCGTAGCGCGGGTGTGCGGGCCGATAGCAGGGCGCCGGTGGGTGCATTTCAGGGACGGGGCGACGCAGGGCAACTGCTGGGCGGAGAACCACCGGGTCGCACTGGGCACCGGCACCAGTCCCTGAGATGCACGCTATGTTGACAGCCTACGTGCGGAGCAGTGGAGGATCGCACCCAAACTGGAACATCCCCGTGCCGGTATTCCGGATTGACAACGACGCCTCGCTGTGCTAGAATCCCGCGTGCACATTGGTGCACGATGCGGGAAAACGTGCGCGCCTGTGGAGCGGCTGCGGTTGTTTCGATCACCACTTCAAGGGGGGGGTGGGCGTGAGCGAGCCCTATGATGCCGTGGTCGCGGGGCATCTATGCTTGGACGTGATACCGGATCTCTCCGCAGGCACGGAGGACCAGGTAGCCGCCCTCTTCCAGCCCGGGAACCTTTCTCTGGTGGGCCCTGTGACCTTCTCGACCGGGGGCGCGGTCTCCAATACGGGCCTTGCGCTGCACCGGCTTGGCATCCGCACCCGCCTGATGGGCAAGGTCGGGGATGATCAGTTCGGGCAGGCCATTCGGCAGATTGTCGAAGCCCACGGACCCGGCCTCACATCGGGTATGGTCGCAGACGCGACGACGGCCTCGTCCTATACGGTCATCATCAGCCCGCCCGGCGTCGACCGCATTTTCCTGCACCATCCCGGGGCCAACGATGTGTTCAGCGCGGATGATGTGCGCTACGACGTGGTGGCGGGGGCGCGGCTATTCCACTTCGGGTACCCTCCCCTGATGAAGCGAA
>JAUVSX010000355.1 GCA_030596915.1 Chloroflexota bacterium
CGTTGCCGTTCACCCGCGCAGGCACGTTGGTCTCGATCGCCTCGAGAATCCTGGAGCCGTACTCGTGCGTTCGCTCGGTTGGCAGGTGCTTCACGCCTTCGCTGAGCTCCCGGTATTCCTGCGCGGCCAGCGTCTGGCGCTCGTAGCAGTGGCGCAGGTATCCGCCGGTCCGGCCGAAATCGAACCAGTGGTCGGCCTCATTCGTGAAGCGAGGCGCCAGGTCATCCTCCACCATCTCGGCCGACTTGCGGAAGTAGGGCACGTATTCGCTCGCGTGGCCGCTCGACTCGGTCACGAAGTACCCGAAGTACTTCATCAAGTCGATCCGCACGGGCTCCTCGCCGTAGATCGCGGGCTGCTCAATAGCCTCCCGGATCAGAGGGTACAGGTCATCCAGCCCGCGCCGGAACTCGAGGAACCACGCCTGATGGTTGATGCCGGCACAAAGGAATATGACCTCGTCGTAGGGCACCTCGACCCAACGTGCGAGCATCTCGCTCGTCCCTTGAACGCTGTGGCACAGCCCAACGTGCGGTCGGCCCGTGGCAATGTCGACGGCGCAGCAGTTAGCGGCCATCGGGTTCACGTAGTTCAGAAGCAGGGCGTCCGGAGCGAGGTCGTCCATATCGTTGCACAGGTCGATCAATACGGGAATAGTACGGAGCGCTCGGAAAACGCCTCCCGGGCCGAGCGTGTCACCCACACACTGCCCGACCCCATAGTGCTCCGGGATTTCAATGTCGAGCGCGTCGGCCTCGAGCCCGCCCTGCTGAACCGTCGTGATAACGTAGTCGGCCCCCGCCACTGCCTCGCGCTGCTCCAGTGAAGCCTCCACGCGCGCGTTCAGCCCCCGCTGATCGACGATGGCTTGCACCAGCACCCGAGCTTGCTCGAGCCGGTCGGCGTCGATGTCCATCAGCGATATCGTGCTTTCCTGCAACCCCGGCGTGAGTAGAAAATCACTGCAAAGGTTGCGGGTGAACACTGCGCTCCCTGCGCCGATCAGCACAATCTTCGGCATTCCGTACTCCTTGGGATTTGACGTGTGGTTCGGCCTGCTGCGCCAAGGCGAATCGGTACGGCGCCCGTAGCTCAGCGGCTTGCCCAGAGCCCCCACAGGGCAAGCCACCGGGACCACTTAGCTCAGCCCTCGTGGTAATACACGTCCCAATCCAGGTACCTGCGGAGGGCTTCGTTGACAGCGGCCCCGCACCTTGACAGGTTCAGGGCAACATGATGCTCGAATCCATTCTCGCAGATATGGTGCAGCAGCTTCTGGAAACCCGGGATGTGAACAACACCGTACCCTCCGAAGGTGTCGGCCGGCTCGCCGGTCAGCTCCCCCTCACCGACATACGCGCGCACCACGCCTCGCTCGTCGTCGGTGGAGACGCGGCAGAACGTGAACGGGCCGCTCTGAATGCGGCCCTCCATCGTGCCGTAGGTATTTTGCTGGCCCACTGTCCCCGCGATGATGTCCTGGAAGTCCATCCTGACGTCGCTGAAAAAGGCCTTCGGCAGGTTGCTGCAGTGGAAGACAACGCCCTTGTCGGGGTCGGTACCATAGTTGTTGTTCCAGTCCAGCAGCGCGCTCGGACGGCCGCTCGCAAGAGTCATCGCGTACATCCCCACTGCACCCGTGATATCCGCCTCGCAGGCGCTAGGTACGAGGCCATTGCTCAGCATGCTCATCACAGTGCAGGGCACGATGCCGAAGAACTCCTCGATCGAGGTCCAGCACTGCACAGCAGTGGCAACCAGACCCTCCGACTCGACCCACTCCTGCATCACGACACCGAACTTGGCCATCTTGACGAGCGACTCGGGTGGCACGCCATCAGTGGAAACGTAGGCCCTGATCTCGCCAAGCTTCAACTGAACGGCGCCATCATCATCACTCAGACGGCCCGCCTTGCCAAACGCTTCCGACAGGTCGAGTGTCGCCACACTAATTCCAGCCTTCTCCAGGAGCTTCTCGCTGAACCGGACAGTGATGAACGCTGCGGGCCGAGCTCCGAGCATCCCAATTCTCGCGCCGCGCAGGCCGCGCACAACCCGGCACGCGCCGGCGAACTGCCGCAGGTCGTGGCGGAAGTCGTCTGAGGCAGGGTCCACCGTGTGCAAAGTGGTCAGCGAGTAGCGAAGCCCATACTGCCTTAGATTGTTGCACACTGACATCTTGCCGCAGAAACTGTCTCGCCGATCCCGAATCGTCAGCTTCCCAATCTCGTCGGGAAACGCGTGCACGAGCACCGGAACGTCCAGACCGGACAGCCGAACGGCGTCAGCCACCCCCCGTTCGTCACCGAAGTTGGGAAGCGTGATCAGCACGCCGTCAATCGCTGCTCGCTTCTGTCGAAACAGGTCGGCACACTTCTCGGCGTCCCGGTGTGTCTCAACTGAGCCGAATGGTGTGTCCTCGGGGCCGAGGATGACGGCGCCAATGCCCTCCTCCTCCAGAGTGCGCAGTATCTCAGCGCGGCCCGACTCGCATAGGTGGTCGGGGAAAAAGCCCCGGTTGCCGACGACGACCCCCAATGTGGTATTGCTCATTTCCGTTTGTCTCCCTTCAACCTCGCTGGGCGCAGGCAGTCTATCACAGATCACGGTCCCGTGCCAGGAGAAGTGCGAGTTCAGGCCAGGAGGCTCACCCGGGAATGTCGTGTCGGAACACGACCTTTCCCGAAGCGCCCGCCGCGAACAGGTCGTATGCCTCCTGGGCTTCCGTGATCTTGAACCGGTGAGTGATCAGCCCGGAAACCGAGAGACCGCGCCTGTAGAGCGCCAACTGCTCGTAGAAATCGGAGACGGTGAAGTACCACGAGCCGACCATCGTCAGCTCCTTGCGAATGACTTGCCCGCTCGGGCTGACGGTGGCCGCCGGCTTCTCGCCTATCCAGGCGACGCGACCGTGGATGCCCGCCGCATCGAGTGCATCAAGCAGCGTCCGCTGCGATTCGGAGCAGTCGAGGCATATGTCTGCGCCTCCTCCGGTCTCCTCCCGCACGCGGTCCACGACGTCCTCGCGGCCTGGATCGAGCACGACATCCGCTCCCAGTCGCGCTGCGAGCTCTCTCCTGTATGCGTTCGGCTCGGACACGATCACGTTCGCACCGTAGAACTTCAGCCAAATCAAAGCCCCGAGGCCGATGGGTCCGCAACCGAATATGGCCGCACTCTGCCCCCCGTGAGCGTCGCCGAGGCGGCTCAAGGCTCGGAACGGAGTGCCAAGCGTGTCGCCACACAGCAGGACCGCAGGTTCCCAGTCAAGGTCATCCGGCAGCGGAACAAGGCAGGTCTCTGGGGCCAGAACGTATTCGCAGTGCGCCCCCGACAGTACATCTACACCACTGACGCAGTGCTCGAGGTCCCCCTGCGCGCAGTGTCTGCACTGCCCACACCCGTTCATCACCTGGATGCCAACGCGCTGCCCTACCCGCACGCGGCACGTGGCGCCGGCCGTCTCGACCACGCCTGCCATCTCGTGGCCGGGATTCGGGTAGCGACTCCCCCGCATGCCATTGCGGAGGGACGGCAGCTCGCTTCCGCATATCGCCGAGATCGCGATCCGAACAACCGCCTCATCGGGCCCGCACTGAGGTACGGGGACGTCGCACACTGCAACCTTGGATCCGCCCAGGAACCTTACGCATTTCATCTGCTCAGCCATCCTTCCCCCTCATCGCATCAGACATAATCTGGCGGGCCGGCGCTGGCCTGGCCGCCGCTATCCGCCTTCTCGCTGTGCTCCACCCGCCTCCGTGGCGACGTATTGACTAGGTCTCGCGGCCAACTGTACTACGCCGCGCTTCCCGTTGGTAAGCCAGGTGGGATCCTCGTCGGCCAGTACCTCCGCCTGGCCTGGCCCTAGCCCCACGAGAATCTCGCCCTTCAGGGTACGGAGGGCGAGCAACGCCGCCGGGAAGTAGCCCGTGCAAGCGTCGATCGATGTTGTGTGGGGCCAGTGTCGGTCGTCGAGGAGCCGCCGGTAGTTGACATCTCCCTTGAGAATCACCAGGTCCGAGGCTCCCAAGTCCGCCGCAATCTCAGGAGGCAGGTCGCGGTACATCAAGCCGCTCGCCCAAAAGGGATCGCTTCGCAACCCCAGGCGCTCTGCCGCCAGGTGTCTCGGCAGGCGGCGCCCCAGTTCGCGAGTTGCGATCTCCGAGCACTTGTGCAGTTCGTCAATTGCGAGGCGCACGTCTGCCGGCATCGCGTCCGACACGAAGAACGGGCGATCTTTGAGATGGAATGCCACC
>JAUVSX010000449.1 GCA_030596915.1 Chloroflexota bacterium
CTGCCGAATGTCGATGGGATCCTTCCCAGGCAGGTACAGGGTGTCGCGCCAGATGGTGCCCTTCTCACCGTATATGGTGAGCAGTCCCTCCCCGTACCCGTGGATCGGGCCGTAGAGCCCGATATTGAGCATTGTCTTCCCCAGGCAGCCGTGTGCGAAGCGGAAGATCATGAAGTAGCACCCCGGCTGAGGGATGACAGTGGGGAACTCGTGGGAATAGGCGAATGCCTCCTCAATATCGTGACCAACCGTCCATTTGAGGAGATCGACCGGGTGGCAGCACCCGCCGAGGAGCACGTTCTGAGGCGTTCCGTCCGGGTCCCAGCGCCACGGCGTCAGCCCATACGTCCAGTAGTCGTGCATGTTGTGCATGTACGAGCCCTCAACCGCATAGGCGTCACCGATAACCCCTTCGGCATAGAGCTCGTGAACGCGCCAGTGCAACGGATCCCAGCGGGCGGACTGTTGGACCATAAACGTCAAGCCGCTCCGGTCGACCGCTGCAACCATCGCGCGGCATTCGGCCAGCGTCGTGCACATCGGCTTCGCGCACAGAACGTGCTTGCCCGCCTGCAGCGCGGCGATCGAGTGCTCGGCGTGAAGATGATCCGGCGAATTGACGACGACTATCTGCACGTCATCGCGCTGGAGCAGCTCTCCGTAGTCGGTCGTCCAGAACGGGATTCCGTTGGCACGCGCAATCGTCCTGACGGCAGACTCGTGTAGATCACAGACCGCCACAACACCCGTCTGGGGATTAAGTCTGAAGCCGGGAAGGCTGTCGCGCGAGCCGTAGGAACCGGCGGCGCCGATGATGCCGACACCCAGTATGTCCATGGGTTGTGCCTTTCTGCCCGGCACGACTTACGTCCGAGTCGGGCAAACGCGAGATGCAGCGAGCCCAGCCCGGCGACCCGCCGCGCGCCCGGCTGGCCAGTTGGCGGCAGACTGAGACTGCTACGTACCGAACCTGCGCGCCGCGGCCTCCGCCTCCAGATGGTTGAGCTGGTCGTTCAGGCTCGTCAGCTCTTCAGTCACGGAAACCTCGTTGCGGATCATGCGCTGCATCTCGGCTCCGATGATGTCGCCGGGGTCCTAGATGACGTTGCCAACGATGACCATCCGTCGCCACAGGCGGTCACCGTAGTTCTGCATTCGCAGGCCAGACCTGCAATTGCCAAGGTCCGGACTCTCATACACCCCGGGCGAGCAGACGCCGCTGGAGTAGAAGTCCAGGAACGCTCGCATGCTCTCTGGCCTGAGGAAGATGTCAAGGGCAGCAGCGCCCACGGCCATCTTCCCCGCATCCCGCGCCAGTCTGCGCGACGACGATATCCCAAAGAGCGAATTCTGCCAAGGGCGCTGGCCCTCCGGCTCGATCGAACCCAGCGGGGGTGTGAGGATCCCCTCCACCACTATGTCGGGCTGCGATGCCTCGAAGCACGCACATGGCTGGCAGTGGCACGCCCATATCGCCCGACTGGGACGATACCCGGCTGATGGAGTGTATCCGTGCAAGTCAGAAGGCCTGCAGGTCGGCGCCCTATTGGCCCGCGCGTACCCCGCGAGCCCAATGCTGCGTTGGCTACAGGCATAGCGGGTACGCGCCATACTCCCTCCCGGCCTCTAGCATCGCTATCATGTTCCGAGCCGTCTTCTCTGGAAGCGGGACCTCATATGGGGCGGCGCACAGCGACAGGATGAAGCCGCCCCCCGGAGCACCCTGTGCAATCGTCTCGCTCACCATAGCCCTTACCCCGACGACAGATGCCGCTGAGAGATCCTCGTACTGGATATTGCCGATCAAGCACATCCGTTCGCCCACGCGCCGCTTCGCGTCGGAGAGCACGACATCGCCCAGCGGCGGGGGCTCAAGCGGGTTCAAGCTATCCGTCCCGGTCTCGACGAACCGCTCAAGGAACCGGCTCAGCCGCCCGTGGCAGTGAATCTGCGTCAGCTTGCCGTAATCGTGGATTCTTGCGATCATCTGCTGGTCGTATTGCACGACGAATTCCTCGAAGTCGCGCGGGGACATCAGCGGGGGTATAGCGTACTCCGGCCCGTTGATGGTGTAGATCGGACCGACGTCGTTCTCGAGCAGGTAGTCCAGGTACGCCATGATCCGCTCGAAGGAGACGTCCATCATCTCCACCAGCAAGTCGCGCTCAGTGCGCGTCCACAGCGATCTGAGCTCAGGGTCGATGACAGATAGGCTGCAGACCGGGTCGCCGACCGTCACCTGGCCCGTTGATCTGTCGCGCAGCCGCTCGCGCGTCTCGAGGAATCTCGTCAGCGATGGACGTGAAGCCACATAGGGGATCGAGAGGACTCGCTCGGCCTCCTCGACCGAGGTGACCCAATGCTTCTCAACGCCACCGCCCGGACGGTCTTGCACGACGCTGTTCAGTTCGCCCTTCGGAGTCTGGATGGTGTGCCGGATTCGCTCTGGGCCGAGCTGCTCGCTGCGCTGCTGGACGTCCCAGACCGTGTTGAAGAATCCGCTGGGGAAATACCAGTCTTGGACGAGATCAGCGTATTGCAGACAGGCCTCGAGGACCTCGCGGTATCCTGCCTCGTCGGGGTCGACATCTGGTCGGATGCCCGTCGCCCATCTTGGGACCAGGGGATTCAGCCACGCGAACACGGGCACCAGGTCCGGCTGCTCCCCCCGCAGGGCCGCAATCAGCCTCTCCTCGCTGGTCACACAGCACCCCGCTTCTCCTCGTGCTCAGACTTGGCCTCTGTGCACGAGGACCTGGGCCCGTTGACCCCGGGGGCACGTGCGACCAGGACCCTCTACGCGGAGGCAATCGATCGATCCAAGTAGCGTACCGGGCTAACGCATCCACGCCAAATGGCAGAGGCATCGAGAACCAAGAATGCCATCGCCACACGGCCGACGGCAGCTCGACGTTCATTCTACAGGTCGGCAGTTAGCCTGTCAAACGGAGGAATCGGCCACGTGGCCAGTATCCGAATCCCCCATCCGGTTGATGCCGGAATTCGGCATCTGCACTACAATGGTCCTCAGAGCGAATGTGGCGAAACGTAAGGGTGACGACGTGGAGGCCTACCCAGGCTGCATCACATAGGCGACGGAGGTGGCCAAACGATGTACTGCCCAGCATGCAATTGCGCTTACTCTGGTTGGACCGGCAAGTGCCCCGTCTGTCGGAGTCCGCTGGTTGACAACAAGCCCCCCGCTCCGGCGCCGAGCCAAGAGATGATGCCCTACGGAGACCTGGTTGAGCTTGTCCACACCAACGGCGGACAACTGACGCTCGTTCTCTCTGCAGCCGAGGTCGCCACGGAGAGGAAATGGCGCTTCCCCTACTCGGGCTACGGATTCGCCTGGGGCGAGAGGATGCAGAGCACTGATGGCTGCGTGCCCGTCGATCTGGCGACCAGCGAGGTCGGCAGGAGACGGACAAGTCGC
>JAUVSX010000291.1 GCA_030596915.1 Chloroflexota bacterium
GACTGGTGCGAAGCCATCTTGGCCTGTGGCGGTCACGCCGTGGGCAAGGGTGCAGTCCCCTACACCGTCGCTGATGGCCTGACCAAGGCCGCATCAATGATCGGCTTCGGGCACGAGGTGTTCAAGGGACTGGCGCGCGAGCGTCAGAGGGCACGCTCCAGGTGTACGCGGCGCTTCCCTTAATGGCCAGCGTCCACGTAGGCCCGGGCGAGCGCCACGTAGTGGTCCGCGATAGCACGGTGGTTCTCCACCTCATCGCCGGTGAGTTGCCGGACTATGCGCGCCGGCACTCCCAGCGCCAGGTGGCGATCGGGCACGACAAACCCTTGAGGCACGAGCGTTCCCGCTCCGACCAACGCCTCACGACCAATCGTCGCCCCGTTGAGGATAACCGCACCGATACCGATTAGCGCGCCGTCTCCGATGGTGGCCCCGTGGACCACAGCTCGGTGGCCGACGCTCACGCCTTCCCCTAGCACGCAGGGCTGCTCCACGTCTGAGTGTACCACTGTCAGGTCCTGGATGTTCGTGCGAGCGCCACCGGTGATCGGCGCGTATTCGGCCCGGAGCACGCAGCCAAACCAGACGCTCGCCCCGGCCCCGATACGCACCTCACCGACGATCGTTGCATTGGGCGCGACGTACACGGTCGCATCGACGAGGTCTGGGATGTGCACAACTTGCATCATGCGGTCATTCTACCACAGAAGGCGGCTGTGTTCGAGCATCGAACTTGACGCTGCCCCAGCCTCGGGAACTCCGTGGGCGTCCATTCGTAAGCCGGAAAGCGTCCGCGTCTCAGCCGTCGGCTGCTCGTTTCTGGGCGTCTGGGCGTCCGCAGTTCAACCCAAGCTGCCATGGAACAGCAAACTACTTGACGAAAGACGCCTTTTCCGCTACAATCGTGTTTCATAATCACAATAATCGGCGCATCCAGGCGCATTCTAGCATAGCAGATACGGCTTCATCGAACTACGATGTTTGAGAATCTGACCGACAAGCTACAGGGCATTTTCCGGCGGCTCGGCAAGCGCGGCATCCTTCGTGAGCAGGATGTGGACGCGGTTATGCGAGAGATCCGTCTGGCACTTCTCGAAGCTGATGTCCACTACAAAGTGGTCAAGGACTTCGTCGGGCGCGTGCGCGCGCGTGCCGTTGGTGCCGAACTGTCGAGAAGTCTGTCCCCCGCCCAGCAGGTGATCAAGATCGTGCACGAGGAGCTTGTCGCGACGTTGGGCGAGGCGGGCCGACTGCGGCTCGAGGGGCCAGCACCCTATGTCATTATGCTGGTCGGACTCCAGGGGTCGGGCAAGACGACGACCGCTGCCAAGCTGGGCCGCTATCTGAAGCAGGGCGGTCACCTCCCACTGCTCGTTGCCGGCGACATCTACCGCCCGGCCGCCGTGCGACAGCTCGAGATTCTGGGTGAACAACTGCAACTGCCGGTCTACAGTGGCGATGCAGGAGTCGCGCCGCCACAGATCTGTGCGGACGGCGTTCGGGAGGCGCGCAGGCGCGGTCGTGATGTGATCATACTGGATACGGCTGGCCGCCTTCAGATCGACGCGGGAATGATGAGCGAACTGGTGGCCGTCAAGAAGGCGACGGCGCCTGTGGAGACTCTGCTTGTTGCAGACGCGATGACGGGGCAGGAAGCTGTGAACATCGCCGGTGGCTTCCACGAGCGCATCGGACTGACTGGTCTGATCCTTACCAAGGTCGATGGCGATGCCCGCGGGGGCGCTGCGATCAGCATGCGAGCTGTGACGGGCGTTCCCATCAAGTTCCTTGGCGCCGGCGAGAAGACGGACGCCCTGGAGCCTTTCTATCCCGACCGGCTTGCATCGCGTATCCTCGGAATGGGCGACGTGCTCACGCTCATCGAGCGAGTGGAGGCCGTGTTCGACGAGGAACAGACCGAGCGTCTGGAACGCAAGCTGCGCGAGGCCGCCTTCGACCTGGAGGACTTCCTCGAACAGCTTCGGCAGGTCAAGAAGATGGGGCCCGTCGGCCAGATCCTGGACATGGTGCCAGGATTGGGACGCCTGGCGCAAGACGTGTCATCGGATGTGGCAGACCAGCAACTGAGGCGCGTGGAGGCGATCGTCCTTTCGATGACACCGAATGAGCGCCGAGCCCCTCGCATTCTCAACGGGAGTCGCAAGCGGCGCATCGCGCGCGGAAGTGGCACGACGGTGCAGGAAGTGAATGCTCTTCTCCAACAATTCCGGCAGATGCAGCGAATGATGAAACAGCTTGGAAAGGGAAAAAGAGGCGCACGCGGGATGATGCGCATGTTCGGATAGACCGCCCGCCGACGTGTGGCGGCCCGCGGTGAGTGAACGAGCCGCGCACACGCTTCGGAGGGCCAACTTATCACTGTACAATCCCAGGAGGACTATGGTCAGGATTCGACTACAACGTGTGGGCGCAAAGAAACAGCCCAGCTACCGGATAGTGGCGATCGATTCGCGGGCACCCCGCAGCGGGAGAGCCATTGAGATCATTGGTTCGTACAATCCGCGAACCGAACCAGAGACGGTCGCGATCAAGGGTGATCGAGCGCTGTATTGGTTGAGCGTCGGGGCGCAGCCATCGCTGGCGACGAAGCGGCTATTGGTGAACCAGGGCATCTGGGCCCAGTTCGCTCAAATGAAGCAAGGCGTATCGCCCGGTGAGGCGCCGTCCGAACCGCCCGAGGCGTCCGAGCCGTCCGAGCCCGTGACCGTAGGCGAGGACGAGGCCGTCGCCGCTGCCGATCCGGTCGTGGAGGAGGACGCTTCGTAGCCTGCTTGCGTGCTACAGTGCGGCTCCTTGCTCCCTCGCCGCGTCTCCGTGCCGATTATGTCATCCGCATCAACTTCTCAACCGGGAGGAGCAGAAATGGCTTCACCAAGGGAGTTAGTCGAGTTCATCGCGAAATCGCTCGTGGATGATCCGTCACAGGTACAGGTCTCCGAGATTCAGGGAGAAACGTCGATCATCATCGAACTGAGGGTTGGTCCAGAGGACATGGGACGTGTGATCGGCAGAGGAGGACGCACTGCCAATGCGATGCGCTCGCTAGTCCGCGTGCTCGCAGCCAAGCAGGGAAAGCGGATCGCACTAGAGATCATCTAGGCGCCCGATGAGTGCCCCAACACAACACAATACCGGGAAGGCGGGGGGCTCAGGAGAGCGAATATTGCCTGAGCCCCGTCACTTGGTCGTGGGTCGCATACTCCGTCCGCACGGCGTGCGAGGGGAGCTGCGCGCCGCGATCATCACCGGCTATCCCGAGTTGCTGAGCCAGCATCGCTTCTTCTTCCTCAGTGCCCCGAACTCACCCGATGTGGGTCGACAGTATCCTGTCGAGGGAGTGCGCCTTCACGCGGGCATCGCGCTGCTGAAGCTGGGTGGATGCGACGATCGAAACGCTGCCGAGGAGCTGCGCGGGTTGCTCGTGCAGGTGCCCATCGAGGAGGCCGTTCCGCTTGAGGCAGATGAGTACTATCACTTCCAGATCATTGGCGTCAACGTGGTGACGGAGGCCGGAGAGTCGCTAGGGAAGGTGGTCCAGGTCCTGGAGACGGGCGCGAACGACGTCTTCGTCGTTCGCGGGCCACTTGGCGAGGTGCTTCTGCCAGCCATTGATGAAGTGGTACGGGAACTCGACCCAGCCGCGGGGCGGATGGTTGTACATCTGCTGCCGGGGCTGATTCAAGAGAGTCAGCGATGAAAGATGCGCGCTACTGGATTGGCTTCAACATCGTGCGCGGCATCGGCCCTGTACGATTCCGCGCCTTGCTCGACCACTTTGGGAACGCTGAGAGGGCTTGGCGCGCGCCGGCAGAGGGCCTCCAGGCCGCCGGTCTGGATCGACGTTCTCTGGCGAGCCTTCTGACAGCTCGGTCCCAACTCAATCTCGACGACGAGATCGCCCGCATCGCGGCAGCGGGCGCCCGTGTGCTGACTTGGGAAAGCGCCGACTATCCTCGCCTGCTGCGCGAGATATCCGACGCACCGCCGGTGCTGTACGTCAGAGGGACCCTGGTCGAGGAGGACGCGTGGGCCGTCGCGGTGGTTGGCACGCGTCGTGCTTCGGCGTACGGGCGGCAAGTGACTCGCCGGCTGACGTCGGCTTTGGCCCGCAATGGACTGACCATCGTCAGTGGCCTGGCCCGCGGCATAGACGCCGAAGCACATAGTGCGGCGCTGGAGGCGGGAGGGCGAACGATCGCGGTGTTGGGCTGCGGCATTGACCAAACCTATCCACCAGAGAACCGCAGACTCGCGGAGAGCATCGCTGCTGAAGGAGCGCTTGTCACAGACTACCCGGTAGGCACCAAACCGGAAGGCGGCAACTTCCCACCGCGCAACCGCATTATCAGCGGGATGAGCCTGGGCGTGCTGATCACGGAGGCGGGAAAACGTAGTGGCGCGCGCATCACGGCAGACTATGCGGCCGAGCAGGGACGGGATGTTTTCGCAGTGCCGGGGTCAATCCTCTCCTACGCCAGCGCAGGCACCAATGAACTGATCCAGGACGGCGCCAAGTTGGTGATGAGGCCGGAGCACATCCTCGAAGAGCTCAACCTGATGATGGTGGTTGAGCAAGCGGAGGCAAGGCAAGTGCTGCCGTCGGATGAGACGGAAGCGAGGCTCCTGAGCGAGCTGTCCGTCGAGCCCACCCACGTGGACGAACTGCGGCAGCAGGTCGACATGCCGATCGCGGAGGTGACGAGCGCTCTGGCGTTGATGGAACTCAAGGGCATGGTGCAGCAAGTAGGCGGTATGCGATACGTCGTCGCCCGCGAGGCTGGCATCGAGTATCGAGTCGACTGAGGGCGGTCGGACCCCCTCGGGTCCAGGTGCCAGGCACTGAGGAAAGTGCCAGGCACCGATGACCGTGCGGAGTCGGGCGCGCCCAGGTGCCAGGCACTGAGGAAAGTGCCAGGCACCAGTTCTGGGCAGCAGCGGGGGAGTGGAATGGCTTTCTATGCAGTGATTA
>JAUVSX010000375.1 GCA_030596915.1 Chloroflexota bacterium
GCATCGCGATGGCAGACCACCTGACCGAGGTGGCGCCGCGCGTGGAGCTAGTCGGCGGCAGAGACGCCGTCCGACGGGTGCTCACCTTCGTAGTCGGGTCATATGGCCTTGTGCAGAACGCACCCTATCTGCTCGCCGGCATACTGCCTGTGGAGAGCCAATTGGCCAGAATTGACCTGGGTTACGTTCTCGAACAGGTTGTCCTGGAGGCAACCAGGCTCGGACTGGGCACCTGCTGGGTGACCGGGTCGTATGATCACAGGAAGGCAGGCGACGAAGTTGGCCTGGCGCCCGGTGAGGTCGCTGCGGCTGTCTGTGCATTGGGCTATCCCTCGGAGACCCTCTTGGGCCGCATCCACACCGGAACCGTTCGCCGGCTAGTTGGAGCAGGCAAGCGGAAACCGCTGGACGAAATCGTCTTCTCTGAGCGCTGGGGAGAGGCCTGGGTGCCAGGGGCCGCGGACGCGACGCTCACGACAGTTCTGGAGTATGCCACGATGGCCCCGTCGGCCTCCAACCGCCAACCATGGCGCTTCGTGCGCAGGACAGACGACAGCGTTGTGTTGACCCTCGCGAGGCCCAAGCCAATTGATGCAGGCATCGTGATGGCTCACTACGCGCTCGCGTCTGCAGCCCTCGGCCGGAGGGGTCGTTGGGAGATGCGCCTGGGCGATGCGACACTGGCCGAGAAATGCGCACTGCCCGCTAACGTGCTGCCTGTGGCAGTGTTCGCCTAAGCCCTGACCCGCGCTAGAGAGTCAAAGGCCAGACGAGCGGCACGATGATCACGGCGGCGACGTACATCAGCGCGGCCATCGGCAACCCCGTGCGGAAGAAGTCACGGAAACGATAGCCCCCCGGCCCGGCAACAAGCATGTTCACGGCGTGGCTCAGGGGAGTCACGTAGACCATCGCGCACCCGGCGGCGACGCCGATCGCGAACGTGTAAGGGTTGGCCCCTGCCTGTGTGGCGACCGCGATGGCTATGGGAGTGAGCACAGCCGTCGCGACCTGCCCGGGCATAAACTGAGACACTACAACCGCCAGCAGCATCAGCCCCGCAAGCACCGCTCGGAGTCCGAAGCCCCCCAACCCTGTCACCAAGAGTTGGCCGATCCAATCTGCCGCCCCGCTGTTGCTCAGCGCGATACCGATCGGTAGCATGCCCGCGACGAGGAAAATGACGCGCCAATCGATCGAGCGATACGCCTCCTCCATCGTCAGGCACCCTACCAGAACCATTGCCAACCCGCCGAGCATCATAGACTGCGCCAGTGACAGCAGGTTCAGCGCTGCTGCGATCAAGGCTAGAAGCATGATCACCGCCGCCAGCCAGCCTCTCCCGGTCCGGGCCGCGACAACCGGCTCGGACAGCACCAGGAAGTCCGGATCTGCTCGGAGCACATCCACTTCGTCCGGTCCGCCGTAGAGCAGAAGTGCGTCACCAAATTGGAGCGGGATGTCGCCCACATCCGTGCGACGCGAGCGCCCGCCACGCCAGATGGCCACCACGCTCAGTCCATACCTCTCACGGAAGCGAAGGTCCTTGAGCGTGCGATTCGCCGCACCTCCCCTGGGCGCAGGAATCGCCTCGACGAACCCTGTCGTGTCCGAGAGAAGGTCACCATTCCACTCCGGGCTCTCGAGCACCCGCGCCCCGATTTCAGCCAGTTCCTGGACTCTGTCGCTCCTCCCCGCCACCAGCACGGTGTCCCCCGCTGCCAAGACCCGGTCGGGGCCAGGCGCCAGGCAGACGGACTGATCGGCCGGGTGGACAGCCAGGACATTGAGCCCCAGGTTCTCGCCGATGCGGCTATCCCCAATCGTCCTGCCGATCAGCGGCGAGCTGTCGTCGATGCGCACCTGGGTCAGCCGCTCCTCCAGGGCATAGGCCTCGGTCAGGTTGGGCTGCTCAACCTGATCGAACTGACCAACCTTGCTGACCGCGGGCAGCCGCCGCCAGCCGATGAGCACCATGAAGGCGATGCCGATCGCCGCGAGAGGCAGCCCCGTGGGCGCGAAATCAAACAAGCCGAGTGGCTCCAGCCCAAACTGAACCAGAGTGGCACTGGCCAGGATGTTGCTCGTGGCAAACAACGTCGCCATGCCACCCAGGTTGACGCTGAAGGCCAGCGGCATCATCAACTTCGAAGGGCTCACGCGCGCCCGCCGGGCGATGTCCATAACGGCGGGCATCAGGATCGCTGCTGCGGCGACGTTCGTCATAAACAGCGACAATCCTGCTCCGCTGACCATGGTGGCGAGGACGAGACTGGGTAGGCTGTCACCGGACAGTTTCTGGAGCAAGAGGCTCACGTAGCGGGTCACACCGGTCCTGGCGAGACCCTGTGTCATGACGTAGAGGCCGACAAGGATGATGACGGCGGACTGCGAGAAGCCGGAGAAGGCCTCCTGCGGGCTGATAACGCCGACCAGCGCGAGCGCCATCGCCATCAGCAGCGCCGCGACATCAGGGCGCAGCCGTTCCGTCACCATCAGAATGATGGTAACCCCCAGAACGCCCAGGACGATGGCGAGCGTGGCGTTCACGTGGACACTTGGATGCCGTGCCCCTCGACGACGTCTCCGACCACCCAGCAGGGCGTTTGCCCCTGAGCAAAGGCAGCCAGCAAGCCCGCTAGCTTGCTCGGCGCGACGCTGACCAATAGACCACCTGATGTCGCTGGCGTGAACAGCAGGAGCTGCATCTCCTCAGCGATAGAGGGAGCGAACCGGACGGCCTGCGTGTACGCGCGCTGGTTATTGCAGGCGCCACCGGGGAACAGGTTCTCATTCGCGTACCGGCGCGCGCCTTCCAGGAACGGCAGCTTCTCTAGTTCGAAGCGTAGTTGCACACCGCTCTTCTCAGCCATCTCGTGGGCGTGGCCCAACAGCCCGAATCCGGTGATGTCGGTGCAACCGTGGACCCCGATGCGTTGGACCTCCTGGGCCGCGCGGCGATTGAGCTGCTTCATGCTCGCGACGGCTGCTTCTACGTGCGCTGCCTTGGCAACGCTACCCTTCAGCGCCGTCGTGATGATTCCCACCCCCAGCGGCTTCGTGATCACGAGCGCATCGCCAACCTGCGCATCCGCCTTGGTCAAGACCCGCTTGGGGTGAATCAAGCCCATCACTGCCAGACCGTACTTGGGCTCCTTGTCTTCCAGGGTGTGGCCGCCGGCCAGTATCCCACCGGCCTCGGCCACCTTCTCTGCCCCGCCGCGCAGGATCTCGCCCACGACCTCAGACGGGAGATCGGAAGGAAAGGCGGCGATGTTGAGGGCCAGCACCACCTCGCCGCCCATGGCATACACGTCGCTCATCGCATTTGCGGCTGCTATGGCCCCGTAGTCGTAGGGTTCATCGACCACAGGGGGGAAGAAGTCAAGCGTCTGAATGACGGCTACTTCGTCCGTGATCCTGTAGACGGCAGCGTCGTCGCTGACCTCCAGCCCTACCAGCAGCTCGGGATAGTCAGCAGCCGGGAACATGCCACGTAGCGGGCGCAGAACCTGCGCCAGGGCCTCGGGGCCCAGCTTGGCCGCTCAGCCGGCCGCGTGGCTCATCGCCGTCAGGCGTATCTCTGTGCGTGTCATTTCTCTGCCCTGAATGTGCGGGAATGCATCCTGATTCCAGGTGAGGTATCCCTGAAGCCTCGATCGAAGCCTGCGTTCGCCCCTGCCCGCCATCGCGCCGCGCGACGAGCAGGACTTGGCGAACACCAGAGGCCAATGATAGCTTGCCATCGCAGTCCGCGCACGGCGACCGTGCCTGCTCGGAAGGTGCATCGCACCGCTTCCTGCCGTGCGACGCAGACCTGCGCGCGATCTGCGATCCAGTTGTGCGTTGCACGTGGTCTGGAGTCGGGCGCGCCCAGGTGCCAGGCACTGAGGAAAGTGCCAGGCACCGATGGCCGTGCAGCGCACGTGATCGGCCCGTTTGCCCGGCTCCCGTGCTGTGCTATGCTTCGCCGCGTTGCGGCCGTCAGGCTTCGCGAACGATCAGACGCACACCCAGATTCGTGATAGAGAGGGGATGCCAATGCCGAAAACGATGACCTCGAAGCAGCGTGTGCTGACAGCCTTCGCCTCACAGGAGC
>JAUVSX010000443.1 GCA_030596915.1 Chloroflexota bacterium
GACCGTCTACGTCGGCGGCGTGGGACACGGTAGCTATGGAGCCTATACGGGACACTGGGGTGACCGGATCTTGGAGGTGTGCCAATACGACTCCGCTGAGGTCAAGGACAAGGCATTTCACTTCCTGAGCTGCAAGACGGGCAGGGACCTGGGACGTGACACGGTGGCGAAAGGGGCGAAAGCTTACGCTGGCTACTCAGAGAACTTCATCCTGCAGTGGGACGATGGAACCACCCCGGCAGTGGATGAGTTCGAGCTGTTCGCCAGGAGCGACAGCACCTTCGACATCATGATGGCCAACGGGGCAACGGCCCAGGACGCGTACAACGCCACTGTGCAGGCGTTCAATGCAGCCATCAGTCAGGTTCCGAACCAGGTCGCCGCAACGTACTTGACGTGGGATCGCGATCACCTCGTGCTTCACGGGGATCCAGCCGGCAAGATCCTGCCATATCGCCGCTTCAAGATATGCTTCCCGATCGAGGAGCTGGAGAAGGAGGATGCTCTGGTCCAGCTCGGCGAGTTGGAGGACTAGTGTTCGCTTGGCCAGGAGGCACTGCATTCTCTCTGGCCCAATCCGGGGGGGCGCTTGCCGGGCAAGCGGCCCCATTGCAAGCGAGGCTTGCGCGAATCCGAGGGGAAGTCTACGATACGTGCCTCGACCAAGCCCACAGTTGGAGATGCCTGAGCACGACCCGGACTCCGTGCGACCCCGCCACCAAGGTGAGCGGAATGGCGGACGGGAGCATCTCCCATTGCATCGGGAGCGGCACAAACAGGAGGCACGAAAAGCATGCCAATGCCAGAGATAGACGAGAAGAACCGCAAGAGGCCACTCTCGTATGATCCAGCTCGCAGGAAGTTCATCCTATACGACGAGATCGTGTCGGGTGAGGAGAGCATCGTCCCGGTAGACTCGCTGTCAGAGGACGAGCGAAAGGAGCTTGTGATTGAGCGCTGGCGGGCGCTTCCTGAGGACATACGGGTGCAGGCCATCAGTGGGTCCCCATACTCACGCGACGATGTGATCCGAGCCATCGAGCATGATGAGCTATTCGGAAAGATCACCGTACACGGTGAGAGCTCCTACCTACGCGACCTGCTCGAACAGATCCAGCGAAACCTGGACGAGACGGGTGTCGATGTGCAGAAACTCCCGCCGGAGGGCGATGCGGCGACGATGGAGGAGGATATCGCGGACGCGGTGGACTTCGAAGCTGGTCCGAGGCCAGAGGGCGACGAAGAGAAGGCCGAGGAAGATGCCACGGAAGCGGCGGACGTAGAGGCTGGCCCGAGCCCGAAGTACTCGACCACGAGGGAATAGGTGGCCCCACCCTCGCATGTTTGGCTGCCGCTCGATCAGCCCGGAGGCACTCATCCGGGGTGCACGGGCCGACCACGCTACTGGCTGCACCCCGTTATGGTCAGACCAGTGGCCCAGGTGTCACGGTGCGCCAGCAACCAAGGGGTTGGCACGCTGCCAGCAACCCCTCCGCCGCACGGCGCTCACGGGCGGAGGCAGCCCCTGGCTCTCGGTCGACAGGATGGCCACCAAGGTAGACACCGAAGCACGCGCTCGTCGCACCGGCATTCGTCGCGGTCAGCCGATGTGGGGAACATTAGCTTCACGCAGCCGAGCGGCGCACTGACCACGGTGCGTGGACCTGGGCGGTATCCTGGGGGATAACGCCTGATAGAACGATCATACGAGGAGGTTGACGATGGCCGACACAGTCCCTGTTGAGAGTCTGCTCGTAGGCGATGTGCTGTTATACAAAGGAAGGGGCTTCGTCTCGGAGGGCATTCGGTTCTTCGACGGGGCGGAGTTCAGTCACGCTAGTCTGTACCTGGGCGATGGCGACGTCGGGGAGGCGATCGCCAAAGGGCTCGTCCGGCAGGATATCGCAACCAGCGTGCACGGGAGCGACTGGGTGCGGGCGTACCGTCTCAAGGACAGGCCGTCCGACATGAGCCCGGTTCTCGACAAGGCCGAGGAGTATCTGGCGCAGGGGAACCGCTACGGGTTTGAGCAACTCGTGCTCCTTGCTTTCCTCTGCCTGACTCGGAAGCTCAAGGTCACACCTTCACTGCGGATCCTCATCCGGCGCGTTCTCGACGCAGCGGCTGCTACGGTCACCCGTCTTCTCAGTCAGAACCGGGAGCCGATGATCTGCTCCGAGTTTGTCTATAGGGCGTACGACGAGGCCCTCCCCGAGGTCAACGATCCGTTCTCCCTACGGATCAACGAACTCGTGCGAGCGATGCTCAGGGCGCTACCCCAGATGGCAGCCCCCGCCGGGGCGCAGTTCCAGGTGCCGCGAGGGCAGGGGGTTCACCCTGAGAGCCTCCTGGCATTCCTCACCTCCCAACCGAGCGGCGTTTGGGTCGAGGGCCTTGGCGAACCAGGTGTCGAGGCCGCGCCCGCGCCTCTGGCGATCGACCAAGCCGAGATCGAGGAGCTGATCGCGCAGTACCTCGAGGAGGTGATCGCGGAGCCTGCACCGGGACTCGTGGCCGCCGCACCCACGCCTGAAGGGGCCACACTCGCCGATCTCCGCGCGGCGACGGAGCGCTTCGCCGCTAGCCTGCACGCCGTAGCAGAAGGCGAGCCGAGTTTACCTGCCGACGTGCGTGGCGCGCTGGCGGCCGGATCGCCAATGAGCACCTACCTGCTCAGGACAGCGGGCGACTTCGTAACGCCTGCTGACCTGCACCGGACGCAGAGCCTGTTCGTGGTGGGGCAGCTCGAGATGTAGGCGAGACGGTATACGAGGCTCTCGGAGCGCGTCGGGGGCAGACTCCTGGCCGAAGAATGCCAGACGGACCACGCTCACTTGGGCAACTTCGCCACGCCGCCAGGCGGCTCCGATTGTAGCGTGTGGGACCTGAAGCTGGCGCCCGTGACGACGACAACGTGCGCACGATGCGTCAGTCGGACCGGCGGCCGCCCCCTCCCCACGTCTCCAAGTCGCGCATCGGGTTGACGCAGCGGATCTCGCGGAAGTCCCAGTACTTCGGCTCCCGATCGCCGTTGGGCATCCACAGCGAGTACAGCTCCGTCCCCTGAGCTAGCACGCGCAGCCGGATGGGACGCCCGACGATCAGCGACGCATCCGCTCCTTCCGCAAACCGCACTCGCTGCGCGATGCCGTCCCCGCGCACGGGACGGCAGTCAGCAAGCGCGAAGCCCTCAATGGCGCTGCCTCCCTCCTCCTGCACCTCCACCCGCAGCTCCCCGCCCGACGCGTCCGCGTTTACGTAGATACCCGGCGCGTGCAGCGCGAACGGCCGCGTCAGCAGCTCGCCGGCTTCCGCGCCCGGTACTCGCCGTGGTGGTACCGCGCACCCGCGTAGTAGAAGCGGATTTCGTCTTCCAGGTGCACCGGCCCTGTCGCCGGGATGACCAGTTGCGCGTCCCAGTGCTCCGGGTCGCCGTTGGGGATGAAGGGCTGCTCCACCTCCGTCCGGTGCCAGCAGTACCCGCCCCGGCTGTAGGCCAGCGCCAC
>JAUVSX010000300.1 GCA_030596915.1 Chloroflexota bacterium
ACCAAGCCGACATCGAGGCCCTTTCTGGCGGGATACAGGGCGGCGGACAGCGCGGCAGGGCCGCCGCCGACGATGATGACGTCGTAGGTCTGCGCCTCATCCATCGGCCTGACCTTGCGCAAACCCTGCGTATCGCGCATAGAAGTCTCGATCCGGCGGTGGTCGTCAGGATCGACGACGCGAAGCACAGCGAGATATAGGACGCTCTCGGCGACCGCGCCGTCGATTGCAGTGGCCTCGTTGATGATCGTTTTCGGTACACCCTCGACGCCGTACCTGGCCGTGAGCTCTGGGAACTCGGATCCTTCGATCACATCGGATCGCACGCTATCGCTGGCGTAGGCGAACTGATGAGCCAGGTGAACCATCCGCGGGCAATACGGGCAGGTCAGCGTGACAAACACCTGAAGGTGGACGGGCTGACGGATTGCGCTCACGAGCACGTCCATCTGAGGCGCCAGGCCAGAGTAGGCGGTGGATATCATCAGGATGGTCTGAAGGAACGAGGAGAACTCCCGTCCTGCCGTGACCCCGAAGAACCGTATGCCGTAGTCCTTGTCGCCGACAGGGACGGTCGCCGGGAACCTGTCGACACCGTACCGCTCCAGCTCGCGCGGGTGTTCTCTGGGCTTCAGAATCGTCACGTCGAGCTTCTCTGAGAGCGCGGCCACGGTCTCCACGATCTCCTGCTGTCTCAGGCAGGCCGCGCACGGCTCCTCCTCGACGAACAGGAGCAGCCTAACGGGGTCCTCCATGTGGGAGAGGATCTCCACGAGTTCAGTTCTGATTGTCTCGTTGAGCAGTTCAGACATCCGCGGTTGCTCTCCGTCGCATGTGCTACGGCCCGCCCGGCGCGTACAGCTTGTCCGTTTTGGACGCCATCACGAAGTCGCTGCGGTGCAGCCCCTTGATCCGGTGGGTCCACCACGTTACGGTAACCCTGCCCCATTCAGTGAGAATCGCGGGATGGTGTCCCGCTTCTTCGGCTTCCTGGCCCACCCGGACGGCGAATGCCATCGCCTGCGCGAAGTTGGGAAAGAGGAAGACGCGCTCGATGCGGGCGATGCCATCTCGCTTCACAAGGTGCCACTCGCGTACCTGTGCCAGCTTGGAGGCCAGCTCGTCAGCAGTGAGTCGCCGGTCGTCGTTCAGGAGAGAGGCGCCGCTGTCGCTTGACTGATCACGCATAACTGACCTCCATCATCTGATGCGAGCGATTGATGCCGGCTCGGCTTGGCGGCATTATACCACGACCTGGGAGATTGACTCGTTGCGCGGCTCTGTGCTATGATGCGAATATGGGGGCGATGGGATCAAGCGGCTGTGCCTGGAGGCTGGACGACGCGCCTGCAGGTGTTCAGTCACGCGCAACACGCCGAAATGCGCATCGCGCAGTGGACGGGCAATGAGGACAATATCCCGAGGTGAAATGGTATGAGCGTGAGTAGTGCGATCAAGCTTGGTGTCGTGGGGTGTGCGCGCATCCTGCCAGCGCATCTGCGGGGCCTCAAGGCGATTCAGGGCGCCGGATTCAGCAACTTTCGCATCACGGCTCTCTGCGCGCGGCAGATCCGGGATGCCCAGATGTTCAGGAAGCGCGGCGAAGGTCCACCACCCAGACCGCCCGTCACAACGGTTATGGTGAATGACCCACTGCACGCGCCGCATATGTACGTCTCGGACCTGCACGATGACGTACTGCCGGAGCTCTACACCGATTGGCGGGCAATGCTGCGCTCAGCCGACATCGACGCGGCGCTGATATTGACGCCCGTCCACCTGCACCACCAGGTCGCGATTGACTGCCTGAAGTCAGGCAGGCACGTGCTGGTGGAGAAGCCGTTTGCGATCACTGTCCGGGCTGGGCGCCGCATGGTGGAGGAGGCCGATGATCGGGGGCTGATCCTGGGAGTTGCCGAGTCTATCCGCTACGCCGAGTCCACGCGGATCGACAGATGGCTCGTCGACTCGGGGCTAATCGGCGACATCCAGATTTGGATCTCGGGCGGCATGGGGGCGCCGGACTGGTCGCCTGACGTCATCGTGGCGAAGACGCCGTGGCGGCATAGGAAGCTAATGGCCGGAGGCGGTCCGGCCGTCGATGGCGCCGTGCACACCTTCGACCTGATCCGCTACCTGTGTGGCGAGGTCAGCGAGATCAGCGCGCTGGCCGCCCAACTCGAGGCCGTGCGGTTCATCCGCGACGAGGAGGGAAAGGTCGTCGAACGCGTGGACAACGAGGTCGAGGACGTTTTCTTCGCCAACCTGAGATTCGAAAGTGGGGCGGTCGGAACACTCTTCGGCGGCGTGGCGGGCCACGGTGAGCCCACGGGATTGCGCGACGGGAGTGTCGTCTACGGCACCAAGGGATGCCTCAAATGTGGGGACGTGATCCGGGATGGCGGCGAGCGGCTTGATGGCCGGGACCTCTTCCGGGCCGACGCGGATGCTGTGCTCAAGGAGCAATGGTTCCCGAGGGGTATCAAGGACGTCTTCGGACTGGAGCTGCTAGACTTTCTTCGTTCTATCGATCGAGAAGAGCCGATGGATGCTAGCGGGGAGGAAGGGCTGCGTGACCTCGCTTGCTCAATGGGAGTCCTGGAATCCTCGGCCTTGAGCCGCCCTGTCGGAGTGGCCGAGGTGCTAGAGGGGCGCGTCGATGCTTACCAGGCTGAGATCAACGACCACTATGGTCTGTGAAGGAGGGACAATGAAGATCGGGTGCGCCGCCTGGGCGTGGGTGGCTGAGGACAAGCCGTACGAGTGGACGGTCCCGGAGATCGCACGGCTTGGCTTCGAGGCTTGTGGATTCCAGAGCGATCGTGAGGGGCAATGGTCGGTCTACGACTACTTCTCGGCGCAGAAGGCGAGGGAATTGAGGGCGCTGGCGGCCGACCACGGGCTGGTTGTGTCGGAGCTGGTGATGTGGGGGCGGGACCTGAACAGCCCCGACGACGCAGCGCGCGCCGAGCACGGTGGGCGGGTCAACCGCGCGGTTGACCTGGCGCGCGAGCTGGGGACCGACCTTGTCAACACGACCGTGCCGTCTTCATCGGGCGGCCGCCCGTCGGGCGTCGTCAAACGCAGTGCCAACCTGCCGGCAGACTACTCCTGGGCCGACGACTGGGCGCGCTACCTGGCCTCGATGGCCGAGTGCGTGAGCTACGCGGAGAGAGCTGGCTGCTCGATCATGGTCGAGGCGTTCGCTGGCTCGATCTGCAGCACGCCTGATGCGTTCTTCCGGATGGCGGAAGCGGTGGGCTCCGCGCACCTGGGGTGGAACCTCGATACGTGCCACTTGGACATGCAGGCTCAGGACGTGGCGTTGGCCGTGCACAAGCTGGGTGACCGGATTCTGCACACCCACATCAAGGACTCGGAGGGGCTGCCGGCCGGTATGGGTAGGATTGACTTCGAGGAGGTTGTGGGGGCGCTGCGCGCTGTCGGCTACGATGGGGTGCTCTCGATTGAGGCGGAGCTGTTTGACAGGACGACGCGCTACTCCCGCGCGGCCAAGGCGCACATCGAGGCGATCCTTGACGGAAGCTGGTAGGGCCGGCCCGAGCGAGGACGCGAATTGATAGAGACCCACAGTCTGCCCAACGGGTGCCGGATGGTTGTGATCCCCCGGTCTGGCACCGGCACGGTGGCGACGAAGGTCTTCGTTGCGGCCGGCAGCCGCCACGATGGCGAGCGGCACGGCCTGTCGCATTGTCTGGAGCACCTTGTCTTCAAGGGGACGGCCAGGCGCACAAGCCGGCAGGTCTACGCCGAGATTGAAGCTGTCGGCGGCAGGATTGACGCTCAGACAACGAAGGAATATACGGCTTTCAGCGTCGTGACTGGTGCAGAACACTATATGCGGGGTCTCGAGGTGCTATCGGACCTGGTGCGCCATCCGCTGCTTCGCCCCGTGGATCTCGAGGCCGAGCTAAGTATCCTCCTGCACGAGATGGTGCGCCGGGCCGATATGCGACAGATCATCTGGGATTTGTACGACCTGACACTCTGGGAGGTGCATCCGCTGCGCCACCGCGTGTTGGGGTACGAGGAATGCGTGCGGGCGCTCACTCCTGGGGACGCGCAGCGTCACTACTGCGAGCACTACGTTCCGTCAGCGACGGTCATCGTGATGTCCGGTGACCTCGATGCGGAGGAGGTGTTTGCCTGCTGGGGCGACCTGTGGGCAGATTCGGGCGGCGCGGCGCCAGCGCGCGCGGCTGGGCCGGAGGAATCGGGCCTGGCGTCCCATCGAGCGGCTCATCTCTCCAAAGACACTCGCCAGACGTACATCGTCCTGGGTTGGCTTACCGTGGGGATGCGGCACGTGGACAGCTACGTCCTGAAGATCATCGAGCGGTTGCTCGGCGTCGGCGGGAACAGCCGCCTGTACCAGCGGCTCCGGGAGGAACAGGGCCTCGTGTACGGGGTGCATGCGGTGCGCGCGGAGCACGTGGATGCCGGGCATCTATCCATCTATACGACGGCTGATCCGGCGCGCGCACAGGACGCGGTCGATGGCATCCTGTGGGAAGTCGGGCGTCTCCAGACCGAGCCGGTGAGAGCATCCGAACTCGAAGCCGCGAAGACCAACTACGAGGGCTCGCTGCCGGTGAGCTTCGAAACCAACCTCAGGATAGCGGGAATCGTCGGGCTGGAGACACTGCTGATGGGCGACTTCGAGCCCTTCGAGGAGGCCGTGCGCAGGGTTCGCGCAGTGACGGCTGATGACGTGCGGCGGGTGGCAAACGAGTACCTGGACCCGTCGCGTTATGCCATGGCATCCGTGGGTCCGAGGGCGCCGGGGGCTCGAACCACTGATGCACTGACAGAGCTTGAACC
>JAUVSX010000511.1 GCA_030596915.1 Chloroflexota bacterium
GCGATGTATAGGTTGTGATGCCTGCTCCCTCAAGAAGAGCGGACACCTTCGGCCCGATGCCCTCTATCACCGTCAGGTCGTCGGGCTCGAATACCATCACTGCCTGGACGAGTTCTGGGGCGGCAGGCGCCTCGAATGGCGCGGCTTCCACGGTTTCTGGAGGCGCCTCTGCTTCGACATGCGAGGCCTCGGGCTCGGCTGCTTCCGGCGCCGCAGGCGGCCCGGAAGGCGCCTCGACGGTCTGCGCATCTGCACTCCATTCGGCAGGGCTGTCCTCGGCCTCAACGGATTCCTGAGCCGCGGGCAATCCGGGAGGCACCTCCGCAGCCCCTGCGGATGCACTCGCTTCGATGGTAGAGTCCTCGGCCTCGATGGATTCTTGAGCCGCGAGCGACTCGGAAGGCGCCTCGACAGCCTGTGCGGTTGCACCCGCTTCGATGGTCGAGTCCTCGGCTTCGACCGGCTCCGAGATTGCCATCGATGCAGTCGGCGCCGGCTGCGGAACCCCGACGCGAACCGCCATATCTCTCGGAGCGGCTGCATCCGACCGTCGGCCACGCCTACGGCCAAGGCGCCCCCAGATCAGGAGCACCAGAAGGGAAATCGCCAGGATGGCCAGCAGCCAGCCCCACCACGGTAGTCCATTGGTGCCCGTGCTCGCGGCGTCAGACCCAGAACACGCGGCCAGCGTCAGGCAAGCTGTCAGTGGCACGGACCCCCTGGTGCACCAACGAGGCACCATTTCGCACCTCCCTCGCTCAACTCTTCCTCGGTTTCAGTCTAGGCATCTCAACTGAGTGAACTCATCAGCACAATGCCCCGCACGCGGCTCTGACATGTCTGTGGCCTGTCCTCGCCACGTCTGACGCGGTTATAGCACGGGTTCGGTGTACGGTCAACGCCGTGGGGGCAATTGGGTGCATTTCAGCTCGTGGGCCGATGCCCGGTGCGACCCGGGGTTCCCTGTCAGGCAGAGACCCTGCGTCGGCCAGTCCCTCAGATGCGCGCCATCTTGACAGCCCTACACACGGAGCGGTGGAGGATCGCCCCCAAACTCGAAGACACCTGGGCCAATCGCGCGTCCGGGCCCGGTCTGCACCACGCAGCTCCCTGCGCGGCCAGGGGGGGGGTGGTCACCGGCGGGCAGCATCCAGCAGGAGCGCGCGGAGGCGGGGGCCCGAGATTACCCGTGCCGTCGCACGAATCGCTCCAGCCGCTCAAGCGCCTCTTCGATCTTCTCATAGGCGGTCGCGTAGGAGCAGCGCACGTAGCCGCTTCCGGCTGCCCCAAATGCGCTCCCCGGCACGACAGCGACTCGCTCCTCCTCCAGCAGCCTCTCAGCGAAGGTGTTGTCGTCCATTCCGCTGACCGCGACGGCTGGAAAAGCGTAGAACGCCCCCCTAGGCTCGAAGCACGTCAGGCCCAGCTCGTTTAGGCCGTTCACGATGAGACGGCGGCGGCGGTCATACTCGGACGCCATCTCTTGCACGTGGGGTTCCCCGACCTGGATTGCTGCGAGCGCCGCGTACTGAGCAACGGTGGGCGCGCTCATTATGGTGTACTGGTGCACCCTGTACATGAGCGTCAGCAGCTCAGCAGGGGCGGCGACGTATCCAACGCGCCACCCGGTCATCGCGTATGCCTTGGAGAAGCCCTGCAGCAGAATCGTCCGCTCGCGCATTCCAGGGAGGCTGGGGAAGCAGACGTGCTCCACGCCGTAGACCAGGCGGTCGTAGATCTCGTCCGAGATGACGATCAAGTCGTGTCGCTCGGCGAGAGCGGCGACGTCCGTGAGCGACTGCCGTCCCATCACCGCGCCCGTGGGGTTGCTGGGATAGCCGATGAGCAGCGCCTTCGTGCGCGGCGTGATGGCCGCCGCGATCGCCTCGGTCGTGGCCTGGAACCCGTTCTCGACGGTGGTCGGCACGATCACGGGCACTCCGCCCGCGAAGACCACTTCCGGCGCGTAGGAAACGAAGCAAGGCTGAGGAACAATCACTTCATCACCCGGATTGATGATTGCAGTCAATGCCAGATACAGCGCCTCCGATACGCCCACGCTAACCAGTATCTCGCTCGCGGGATCGTAGCTCACCCCGTATAGTCGGTTCAGGTGGTCAGAGAGCGCGCTGCGCAGCTCGATCAGACCCGCATTCGAGGTGTAGCTCGTCTCGCCTCGCTCGAGCGCTTCGATGCCTGCGCGCAGGATCGGTTCGGGCGTCACGAAGTCGGGCTCGCCGATGCCCAGGCTGATGACATCCTCCATCGTGGCGGCGATGTCGAAGAACCGGCGGATTCCGGACGGGGGTACCCCAGCGACTCGGTGCGAAGCGACGTTGGGTTGGGGACACATGGTGAAATCTCCTTGTTGTGCAGTGTGGGACTAGGTCAGAAGTGCTTCTGCGTAGGCGAAGAGGGCCGGCGTGCCTCCAGTATGCCAGAACAGCACGCGGTCGCCACTCTCGAAAGCGCCGCGCTGAACAAGATCCAGCAGCCCGCCAAATGCCCGGCCGGTGTAGGCTGGATACAGGGGTAGGCCTTCGCTCTGAGACAGCGTGGCGATGGCGGCCCGTGCCAGGTCGCCCATCACGCCGTATCCTCCGCCCACGTAGTCGGCGTGCACGGCGATGTCTGCCTGTGCGCAGGCGAGCTCAAGCCCCAGATGCGCCGCGGTCGCCGATGCCAACAACGCGACCTGGTTCCGAA
>JAUVSX010000081.1 GCA_030596915.1 Chloroflexota bacterium
CGGGGCCATCGTGGCATACTCCAGAACTGTCGTGAGCGTCGCGTCCGCGGCCCCTGGCACCCAGGCCTCTCCCCAGCGCTCAGAGAAAACGATTTCGTCCAGCGGTTTCCGCTTGCGTGCCCCAACTAGCCGGCGAACAGTTCCGGTGTGGATGCGGCCCAAGAGGGTCTCCGATGGATAGCCCAATGCACAGACAGCCGCAGCGACCTCGCCGGGCGCCAGGCCAACTTCGTCGCCTGCCTTCCTGTGATCATACGACCCGGTCACCCAGCAGGTGCCCAGTCCGAGCCTGGTTGCCTCCAGGACAACCTGTTCGAGAACGTAGCCCAGGTCAATTCTGGCCAATTGGCTCTCCACAGGCAGTATGCCGGCGAGCAGATAGGGTGCGTTCTGCACGAGGCCATATGACCCGACTACGAAGGTGAGCACCCGTCGGACGGCGTCTCTGCCGCCGACTAGCTCCACGCGCGGCGCCACCTCGGTCAGGTGGTCTGCCATCGCGATGCGGTCAAGCAGTTGGTCGAGCAGGGGCGGCTCGACGTCACGGCCGGCGTAGCTACGAACGCTGACCCGCTGCCTCATAGCGGTCAGGGCTTCTGAACCTACCGGAATCACCGCGCCGCCTCCGTTACGGTGACCCCCTCACTCCTCAACACAGCTCTCAGTGCCGCAATCGCGACCTCCAACATGCCGTCATCTGGCTCGAATACTGTCAGCCGCTGGAGCGCCAGGTTTGGTGCGATTAGCAGTTTCATCCAGGGCCGGTCAGCGACGCGAGCCATCAGGCGAATCAACTCGTAGGCGATGCCGGCGATGACGGGCAGAAGCAGAAGGCGACTCAGCAATCGGTACCCCATCGGGAGATGTCCGAAGGGCGCAAACACGAGCACGGCCAGGAACGTCAGGGTGAGCAGGAAGGACGTCCCACAGCGCATATGGGCCTTCGGATAGGTTCGCACGCTGCTGACGGTGAGGTCTGCACTCGCCTCATATGCGTTGATCGTCTTGTGCTCCGCCCCGTGGTAGGCGAACACCCGTTGTATGTCGGGCAGACGTCCGACCGCCCAGATATAGCCCACGATGAGGAACAGCCGTGCAACGCCCTCTAGCAGGCTGACAGCCCATCCTGAGGGGACGAATGAGGAAAGCAGTCCGACGACGAAGGACGGCAGCAAGATGAATAGTCCAACACCGAGGCCGATGCCCAAGGCCACCGTGATCCAACTGAAGGGCCCTTCGAGCGACACGTCTTCGCCGGAGGCCACGTCGGCGGACATCATCAGGGTCTTGGTGCCAAGGACAAGCGCGTCCCACAGGCTGATGAGCCCCCGGAGGAAGGGGATGCGGATCAGGCGGCCGCCGTAGAGCGTTTGATTGAGCGGCCCCTCCTTGACTACGATCTCCCCCTCGGGATCGCGGATTGCGACGGCGAACTTGTGGGTTCCACGCATCATCACTCCCTCAATGACTGCCTGTCCCCCATAATTGAATGGTCTGCTCAATATACCTCCCCTGATCTGTCAGCGTCCGTTTGAGGCAGGACCTAGCCCTACCGGTATCTCAGTCTGGTCCAGCGATCCCTCGGCGCCAGTCTCGGTGAGCCCCCGTGAGGGTCGTTCATCGCACCCAGACCCGGCCGTGCTGCGGTTCACACCTGTGTGGCTCCGTGGTCTCGCGCGGGCGTTCAGGCTCATCACACTGGGTCCTCAGCGCTGCCAAAGCCGCCGCAGGACACGATACTTTCTTCCCTCGTAGTAGGCCATCAGAAGGCTCAGCCAAAGCCCGTGCAACCCATCGCGGATGCCGCGCAACTGAACAAAACGCCACCAGAACTGCCGCCACGCCTGTGTGAGCGGTGTGTAGACGCTTGGGCGGACCCCTTGCCTACGCAGTATTGCTGCATCGATGTCACTGTACTTCGTTTGCCGCGAGGTGAAGTCAGCCAGGTCGTCGTAGTTGTAGTGAATGAGCGGGTTCTCCAGGTTTGCCTGCGCACCATCGACGATCGCCACCTCGTGGACAGGTCGTTCCCAGCGGGCATAGCCGCGGCGAAACAGCCGGAACTGATAGTCTGGATACCAACCACAGCCCAGGGTGAGACGCCCGAAGATGTAGTTGTGGCGGGGGACCGACCACCCCACCTCGGGCCGCTCGGCGATCACGCGTCGCACCTCCACCGCGAGCTTTGGAGTGGCCCGCTCGTCGGCGTCGACGAAGAAGATCCAGTCGGCATCCACGTGATCGATTGCCGCATTCCGCTGTTGGGCGTAGTCCTCGAACGGATGCTGGATCACCCGGGCCCCCGCCTGCTGGCTGAGTGCGACCGTTCCGTCGGTGCTGAAGCTGTCGAATACCACTTGGCTGTCGGTCCAGCTCAGGCTGGCCAGGCAATCTCCGACGTTTCGCTCCTCATTGAGCGTCAAGACGACGCCGACCAGGCTCATCGAATCCCCCGCCATGCGCGGCGTATCTCTTCACACGCATTGGTCATCTCGGGTGTAGCCGCCCGCATGCGGCGCATCATTCCAGCCCGAACCATCTGCCGCGCGAGCGCACGTGTCACCGGTCCGTGGAAGCGGTGGTAGAGGCGGGCTCGGCTCCTCCAGAGGTTGACGAATGATGCGACAGGCACTTGGGCCGAGGATTGACCGGCGTGGTGAATCACCTGGGCGGATGGCACGCAATAGGAGCGCCAGCCCGCACGGCGCAGGCGCCAGCACCAGTCAATCTCCTCGCAATACATGTGGTATTTCTCGTCCAGAAGGCCGACCTGGCCGATCGCCTTCGTGCGGACCATCATCGACGCTCCTAGAGGATGGTCCACTCGGAAGGGTTCCTCACTCTCGTAGTAGCGACTCGGATAGCGCCCGTTCAGGGTCGAATCGTAGAGCCTTGCTGGCAGCGGGTACAACTCAATGGCCAGTTGGACCAAGCCCGGGAACCGGAAAGCGCCGTGTTGTAGAGAGCCATCGGCGTTCAGGAGCTTGGCGCCGGCTACCGCTGCCTCGGGCCTGCGCTCAAGGCAGCCCAGGAGCGCGCGCGTCGTCCCCGGAAGCACCTCGGTATCGGGGTTCAACAGCCAAACGTAGCGAATGGCCGGTGCGTTGGGACCGCGGACCTCGAGGAGTGCCAGGTTGTTGGCCGCCGCGAACCCCAGGTTCTCTTGGTTCGCGATGAGGCGAACCCAGGGAAACCGTTGCGCTACCTTGCCGGGCGTGCCATCGGTCGAAGCGTTGTCGACTACGAGGATGTCAGCGTCGATACCGGACTGGTTCAGGTCGGACTGCAAGGTCTGCAGACACGTGCTAAGCAGGTCGCGCACGTTCCAACTGACGATCACTACGGCTAGATCGCCCAACTATGGCACCTGGATGCGGAGAAACACCGGGTCGACCCGGTAGTTCACCATCGAGATTTCAACGTCCTCGTGGATCAGGGATGCGTAGCAGTACTGGGGATTCCGCGCCCCTACCACGTCTACGAAGCGAATCCCCCCCGTGATGAGCGCTCTGCCCCTCGCCGGCAGGTAGGAGTGGCCTTCCTCGTCGACCACCAGGTCGTCCGGCCCGCCCACAGCCCATCGCCACGGATGGTCGGTCGGGCTCGTCTCGCAGTGGACGGCCACACGGAAGACACCCGACTGCTCGTACTCGCCCAGCGTGGCGTAGTTCTGGTCGCTATCGTACACAGTGCCAGGCGGAGGGCCGCTCGTACGGATGGGCGTGGCGCTGTCGTTGTCAACGGTCAGCGTGAAGTATAGGGTTTCGCCCAGGGGAATCGTTCCCGCTGACCATTCCACTTCACCATTGAGGATGTACACCCTTGGCACACCGCCGTTCTCGATCGCCAGGGTGCCCGTCGCCACCGTCCACTGCCCCAGCGCGTCCTGGGCCCGCATTGTGACGATGTAGACGCCATCAGGCGGCGGGTCGGCTCCCCGATCCACTCCGGCGTCGTAGTCGAACTCGTGCCAGCCGGCTTTGTTGGGCTGTCTGACCGTCTCCTTCTCCTGCAGGTGATAGCGGACGCCGTCCTCGCCGGTCAGGTAGACGATCAGCTCGTCCACATCCTTCTTGAGGTCCACATTGATGGTCGCTCTGTCGTTCAGGCCGTCTCTGTTCGGACTGAAGACGGGTGGGTGGATGCTGAAGCCTCGCAGCTCAGGAAGAGAGACGTCCGCATCGCGGACGGTCAGGGTGCCGGTGACCTGCTCCACTGCCGGCGACGTGGCTTCGCTCGCCTCCACTACCCACTCATAGACACCGTCCTGGAGCACGCGCTTCTCGACCGAGAAACCGGGGAACTCTTCCCCGGGCAGCGCGTAGCCATCCACGACGCCGGCGAAGTAGACTTCGTAGGGCTCATCGACTGATGGTCCGTGGTGGATATGGTCGCGGGAGTAGTAGCGCTCGCCGCCCTCATTGACCACGTAGATCGAAACTACCGCAGGGCGCGATAGATCGTAGGCGATGACCAGTACGTCTCGGTCACGGTCTGCATTAGGTGTGATCAGGTCATCCGAGAAAGAGACGTCACTGAGCAGAGGCTCGGGCGCGCAGGAACTCAGTGCGAACAGCGCCCCGAGCACTGCTGCCAGCACCAGCATCAACCTGATTCGCAATACAGATCCTCCGCCAACTGGAATCCGGCGGAAGTATACCACACGCCTTGCACTGGAGAAGCCAGACGGCAGCCGGCCCGGCCCGGCCCGCCCAGGCGCTGCACCGCGCGTCTGCGTGCTCAGATAGGTTCTGGCGGGGTTGCGGATGCCAGGAAAGGGAGTAGAATCTCCGGCCATTACCACGAGCTTTGTGATGAGAAACGAGGTCGGGTGGAGTTTCAAGAGGTAATCGCCTACTTTCACAGCCTCACAGACTACGAGAAGACCCGGATCGATCGCTACGCGCCGGAAACACTGGATCTGTCTCGGGTTGAGAGGCTGCTGGACACCCTGGGCGGTCCGCAGCGCCGCTTCCCTTCGGTGCACATCACGGGCACAAAAGGCAAGGGCTCCACGGCGGCTATGATCGAAGCGTGCCTCCGGGTTGCCGGCCGTTGCACCGGTTTCTATTCGTCGCCCCATCTGCACACATTCCGCGAGCGCATCCAGGTGAATGGGCAGAAGATCCCGCGCGAGGAAGTCGTTAGTTTGGCGGACGAGGTCCGCCCGCAGATCGACGGGATACCCGGCGTGACTACGTTCGAGGCCATCACGGCGCTGGGGATGCTGCACTTCGCCCGAATGGGCGTCGATGTCGGCGTCATTGAGGTGGGACTTGGAGGCCGCCTCGACGCGACAAACATCTTGATCCCGGAGGTGTCCGTCATCACGTCAGTGAGCCTGGACCATACCTATCTGCTTGGCGATACGCTGGCTGAGATAGCGTTTGAGAAGGCCGGCATCATCAAGCCCGGCGTTCCGGTGGTGAGCGCCCCGCAACGTGGCGAAGCGGCGCGGGTCATTGAGGACGTGAGTCGAGAGCGAGGGGCTACGCTCACGCTCGTTGGGCGCGATTGGGTCTTTGAGCCCGGCCCCGCCAACTTGGACGGTCAGGATTTCCGCATCTGCCGGACTGTCGCCGGCGCGTCACCGTTTGACGGTGAGTACTGGCTGCCCCTGTTGGGCCGCCACCAGATCGAGAACGCGGCGAACGCGGTCGCCACGCTTGATGTCCTGCGCGAGCGCGGGTTTGATATCCCGGTCGAGGCGGTGCGCGAGGGGCTGCGCGTCGTACACTGGCCGGGACGGCTGGAGGTACTTAGTCGCGATCCGCTGGTCGTGGTGGATTGCGCTCATAACCCCTATTCGGCCCGGATACTGTCCGAGGCACTGGACGAGTGGTTTCCGGGTCAGCGCTGGGTGGTGGTGTTCGGCGCCTCTGTCGACAAGGACATCGCGGGAATGCTTGGAGCGCTGTTGGCGCTCAGCGAGTACATGATCGTGACTCGTTCGGACCATCCCAGAGCCGCCGCGCCGATCAGCCTTGCTGACATCGTCGCAGAGGTAGGGGGAGGCGCAGAGGTAAGTGTGAATGTGGGGAAAGCCATTCAGCGGGCGCTCGACGTGATGGGCTCAGGGGGCGGGCTCCTGGTGACTGGTTCGATCTTCGTTGTCGCCGACGCGCGCGAGGCGTGGGCGCAATACACGGGTGACCCATTGCCCGATTGTGAAGGTGACTCTAGCACATGACGCGGACGAAGGCCCTTCGTGGAGAGAGCAGCTTCCGAAACTGGTGGTCCCAGATGGAGTGGCCACAAGGTATGCCGTTCCCCTTGGATCAAGTAGACTTCGATCTGGATTATCAGGAGGAGTCGGCGGACGGAGCCATTGAGGCGCCACTTCTGCCGCTGCGCGACGTGGTCATGCTTCCGCGCATGGTCACGCCCCTATTTATCGGACGGACCCGCTCAGTGGAGGCGGTCGAAGCCGCGGCCGAGCGGGGCGAACCGATGATCGCTGTCGCCCAGCGGGATGCCGAGGTTGAGGATCCCGGGCCCGAGGATCTCTACACCTTCGGGACGGAGATAGTGGTCGGTCGCACGCTGCGCATGCCTGACGGAACGCTCAGTATCCTTGCGCAGGGCAGGCGGCGGGCCCAGGTGCTTGACTACGTGAGTTTGGAGCCATACATCCGCGTGCGCGCTCTTCCGGTTCAGGAGGTCCGCGAAGAAACTCCGCTCACGGAGGCTCTGATGCGGGCGGTGCTCGCCCTGTTTGAGAAGGTTGTTGATCTGAATCGCGCCCTGCCCGAAGAATCCTATGTGTTCGCGATGAATGTCGACGAGCCGGGGTGGCTGGCCGATCTGGTGACGCAGGCGCTGGATCTGGAGACGAGCGAGCGACAGGAAGTGCTGGAGACGCTTGATCCTGCCACCCGCCTGCAGCGCGTCAGTGTCTTCCTCGCTAAGGAGCTGGATGTGCTGGAGCTGGAGGATCACATCCACTCACAGGTCCACCAGGAGCTGGACAGGACCCAACGGGAGTACTTCCTCAGGGAGCAATTGAAGGTCATCCAGAGCGAGCTGGGCGAGTCCGACATCTACACCCAGGAGATCTCCAACATCCGTGCCACCATCGCCGAAATGGATCTGTCCGACGAGGTGCGGGAGCGCGGCAACAAGGAACTCGACCGGCTCGCTTCGATGCCGCCTATGTCGCCGGAAGTCGGCATCATCCGGACCTATCTGGATTGGCTGACTGACCTGCCGTGGTCCGAGGCCACTGAGGATGACCTGGACATCAAGCACGCTGAATCGGTCATGGAATCGCGCCATTACGGGCTGCCCAAGGCTAAGGAACGGATCCTTGAGTACATGGCCGTGCGCAGTCTGGCCGCCGAGAAGATGCGCAGTCCGATCTTGTGCTTCGTGGGTCCGCCGGGCACAGGCAAGACCTCGCTGGGTCGATCAATTGCCGAGGCGCTTGGCCGCAAGTTCGTCCGTGTCAGTCTGGGTGGGGTGCGGGACGAAGCGGAGATACGTGGGCATCGCCGCACGTACATCGGCGCGATGCCCGGTCGAATCATTCAGACGATGCGTCGAGCGGGGACAATCAATCCGGTCTTCATGCTCGACGAGGTCGACAAGCTTGGGATGGATTTTCGCGGCGATCCGTCTTCGGCGCTACTTGAAGTGCTGGATCCAGAGCAGAACTACGCGTTCTCCGACCACTACCTGGAGGTGCCGTACGATCTCTCCAAGGTGCTCTTCATCACGACAGCTAACGTCCTCTACACTGTGCCTCCGGCGCTTGAGGACCGGATGGAAGTGATCGAGTTCCCGGGGTATACGGAGGAGGAGAAGGTGGAGATCGCACAGCGCTTCCTGATTCCGAGGCAGCTCGAGGAGAACGGTCTCGCGGACACTCCCATCAATCTGACGAAGGGTGCCCTGCAAGCGCTGATCCGCGAGTACACCCTCGAGGCCGGGGTACGCAACCTGGAGCGTATGATTGCCTCTCTCTGTCGTAAGGCGGCTCGCCACATCGCTGAGGGCAACCCGCCGGTTGCGCGGATCACGGCCCGCGGTCTGGCCCGTCACTTGGGACCACCCCAATACATCCCTGGCCTGCCGGAGGACCAGGATGGCGTGGGACTCGCAATGGGTTTGGCGTGGACCCAGGCGGGTGGCGTGTTGACGCCTGTTGAGGTCGCGTTGATGCCAGGCAAGGGTGAGCTGACCTTGACTGGCCAGTTGGGCGAGGTCATGCGCGAATCCGCCCAGGCGGCTCTTAGCTACGCGCGCTCACGTGCCGGAGAGCTTGGCATAGATCCCGCCGTTTTCGAGACGACCGACATTCACGTCCACCTGCCCGAGGGCGCAATACCGAAGGATGGCCCGTCGGCCGGCATCACGATCGCTGCAGCTCTTGTGTCGGCTCTCACCAACCGCGCTGTTCGACACGATGTCGGTATGACCGGGGAGATCACGCTGCGCGGCCGGGTGCTGCCCGTTGGCGGTCTCAAAGAGAAGATACTGGCAGCTCATCGCGCTGGCCTCAAGACGGTGGTGCTTCCCAAGCGCAATGAGAAGGACCTCACCGATATCCCTGCCAACGTTCGGCGGGGCATTCACAACATCGTCCTTGCTGAGCGAATGGACGAGGTCCTGGCGGCTGCCCTGCTCCGCCCGGCGCCACAGCCGCCTCCGCAATAGCTCGCCTCACCTTCAAAGCATCTGGTGGCCAACGCTCGGCCAAACGGCGGCGCGTTTCCCAAGACTGCGCCGCCGCGCCTCCCGATAGCGCTACGGCGGCCAGTCCGCCGGTTGCCGCGCCAGTGCCGGGGTCATGGTCGGTCCCGGGCACGCGGCCTGCCATCAATGCCACGGTCCGCGGCGTGTCCACAAGCACCTTTCGCGCTGCCGGGGTCACAACAAGATTGCTAGACGAGGTTTCCTGCAACCCGTGCGTGGAAGGCGGACCGGATGTGGCGCTCCGCCTCCCGACGGTCGCGGGCTACCGCTTGCGCAGCAGGGTCCGCAGCAGGATCACCAAGCCCCACCCAACCAACAGTAGCGGCCAGTAGCTGCCCAACCAGCGGACGCGGCCGGTCGCCGCACCGATGGTGAGGAACAACCCCGCGCTGATCAGCACCAGGTTGGCGCCCCCGCGAAGGGACTCGCGGGTGTTCTCGCCCAGGAGTCCTGCCAGAATGCTCCCTAGTCCCACGAATCCAGGGATGAGCGTCCACAGGACCATCCAGCTTGTCCAGTCTCCGGTGGCATTCTGGTAGTACAGGATGCAGCCGATGCCACCGACGATGCACGCTGGGATTGCCATACCGGGGGATCCGCCCAGCAGACCCCATATCAGCAGCAGTGCACCGACGCCAATGATGATCATCGGCCAGGACCACTCGATCTGGAACGAGTCGCGGACGCCCGGCACGAACTGGAATATCAGTAACCCGACACCGAGCAGAAGTATGAGCACTCCACCGAAGAGCCGCGTCCTTTGCCTGCTGTCCATGTTCCTCCTTACCCTGGCGCGCGACGCCCATTGAGATGTGATTGGATGGTGGGCAGTGACAGGCATTATACTCGGTGGATGGTCTGAGCCAAGAGAAGGCAGTGTTCTGCGCAACCCGTCAGATGAGTTATGACAACATAGTCGGGTAATAGATCGAGCCCGGGACAGCGCTGGCTAGTGACACACATCGGTCCGACGCCCCCGAGGACGTGGGCTTGCC
>JAUVSX010000425.1 GCA_030596915.1 Chloroflexota bacterium
CGCGTCTCAGCCTGCAGCGCCGGGATGGTAAGGGCGAGGTTATCGCGGCGGGAGCGCGCGAGGACGACTACCAGGCCGTTCAGGGCACGCTCTCCCGTGTCGTCCCAGCCGCGGAGGAGCTCGGTGTGCGCATCGCGCTGGAGACCCATATGGGCGTCATCCACGACACGGCCGCGTCGCAACTGCGCATCGTGTCGACATACGGATCACCCTATCTGACGGCTACCCTCGACTTCGCGAACATGCTGATCGTCCATCCTGGCGAACCTATCGTCGAGTCGATTTATGCGGCTGGCCCACACATTGGATACGTGCACATGAAGAACGTGAAACTGCGGCCCGGCGGCTATGACTGGAACCTCCCACTTCGCTGGGGCGACGTCAACTACCACCAGGTGCTTCTGGCCCTCAAGGGGGCGGGGTACACTGGACCGTTTGGGGTCGAGTACTGTGGGACCGGCGATCCCGATGTATACGCGGAGGATGACGCGCGCTACCTGAAGGCGCTGATGGCGAGGGTCGGCATTTGAACTGAAGGCCGACCACGCTTCAGGAGCTACCGTCCCTGGGGGCGCGAAGGGAGTATTGCGAATGACGTTCCATCCGGAATCATTGATCATAAGCCTGGAGGATCGTGCCCGCGAGCTCCGACTCGATTCCATTGAGATGATCTACAGGCGGCAGGCAGGTCATCCCGGGGGTTCGCTGTCTGCGGCTGAGATCGTGACCGCCTTGTTCTTCCACGAGATGCGATTGGATCCAGAGCGACCGGACTGGCCGGAGCGCGACCGCTTCATTCTCAGCAAAGGCCACGCGTCCGCCGTACTCTACGCGGCGCTTGCCCGGCGCGGGTTCTTCCCGATCGCGGAGCTGAGAGAGTGGGGGGAGCTGGCGTGCCATCTTCAGGGCCACCCCGATCGTCTCAAGACGTCGGGGGTGGCGATGACCTCGGGCATCCTTGGGCACGGCATCGCGATTGGAGCAGGACTCGCCCTGGCCGCACGCCTCAATCAGATGCGCTACCGTGTTTACGTGCTCCTGGGCGACGGCGAGTGCCAGGGCGGCGTGGTTTGGGAAGGGGCGATGACGGCCGCCCAGTACAGGCTCTCTGACCTGGTCGGCATCGTCGACTTGAACAACGTACAACTCGACGGACCGGTGCACGACATCATGCCGCTGGAGCCCTTCGCTGACAAGTGGCGAGCCTTCGGGTGGGCTGTGCTCGAGGTGAACGGACACGATATGCGGCAGGTCCTGGACGGTTTCGATGCGGCGCGTGAGGTGCATGACCGACCGACGGTCATCCTGGCCCGCACGACGAAGGGCAAGGGCGTCTCGTTCATGGAGAACGACGCCCACTGGCACGGCGTGCCGCCGAACGACGCGCAGTACGCGCAGGCCATGGCGGAGTTGAGGGGGGAGGCCTGATGGGAGCGAACGTATCGATGCGTGAGGGGTACGGCCGCGCGCTGGTGGCGTATGGGGAGATCAATCCTGATGTGGTCGTACTGGATGCCGACACGTCCGGCTCCACCCTGTCCAGCTACTTCGCTCAGCGTTTCCCAGAGCGGTTCTTCAACGTCGGTATCGCCGAACCTGCTTTGGTCGACGTCGCGGTCGGGCTCGCGCTGGGCGGGAAGATCCCGTTCGCCAATGCCTTTGCTGCGCTGATGTCCTTGCGGGCGATGGAGCAGATCCGCACATGTGTATGCTATGCCCGGGCTAACGTGAAGCTCGCCGCGGGCTACGCCGGCGTCTCCGACTACAAAGATGGCCCGACGCACCACTCGATCACAGACATCGCAGTGATGCGCGCGCTACCCGAGATGACGGTTGTTGTACCGGCCGACGCCGCTGAGGCGGCCGCATTCGTGAGCCTGGTGGCCGAGTACGAAGGGCCGATCTACTTTCGTCTGAGCCGTGGCGCGGCGCTCCCTGCGCGTGACGGCCCCGTTGAGCTGCGCATCGGCGAAGGTTTGACGTTGCGCGAGGGCGGCGATGTGACGCTTGTCGCCACCGGGTCTATGGTGGGTCGCAGTCTGGCTGCAGCCGACCTTCTGAGTGGGCGCGGGATCAGCGCTCGTGTGTTGGAGATTCACACGATCAAGCCCCTCGACGTGGCGTTGATTCTTAGCGCAGCGGAGGCAACGGGCGCCATCGTGACTGCAGAGGAGCACTCCGTCATCGGCGGGCTGGGAGGGGCGGTGGCTGAGGCTCTCTGCTCGGCATACCTTGCTCCTCTAGAGCGGGTGGGCATCGACGACCGGTTCACGTGCACGGCGCCGGATTCGGATACGCTGATGGATGCGTACGGGCTGGCGGTGGAGGATATCGTGGCGGCAGCCGAGCGCAGTCTGGCCAGGAAGCGGAGTTAGCGTAGCTGGGAGGAAGTATCAATGCGAAGTGGTGAGACCGATTGCCCGATGATGCGCGGCGCGCGCTTGCACGGGGTTGGCGACCTAAGGGTGGGAGATCTGCCGCGGCCCGTGCCGGGACCCGGCGAGGTGCTCCTGAAGGTAGCGGCCGTCGGTGTGTGTGGCTCCGACGTGCACTACTACAAGGAAGGGCGCATCGGTGAACAGGTCGTGAGGGATCCCCTCGTCCTGGGACACGAGTTCTCGGCCTGGGTTGCCGAGACTGGGGACGGTGTTGAGGGGCTCGAGATTGGGCAGTTCGTGGCGGCTGACCCGGCCGTGCCCTGCGGGCGCTGCGAATGCTGTGTGGAGGGCAATCCAAACCTGTGCCCGGACGTCCTGTTCTGTGGCACGCCTCCCGTGAGGGGTGTCTTCTCCGAGTACGTCACCCTTCCGGCTGAGAATTGCTTCCTCCTGCCTGACGGGTTCGGCGCGGCTGCGGGCGCGCTGCTCGAGCCGCTGGGCATCGGCATGTACACCGTGGACCTGGCCGGCATGCAAGCGGGGCACACCGTCGCTGTGCTTGGCGCTGGACCTATTGGCCTCCTGACGGCGGCGGCCGCGCGGGCCGCTGGCGCGAGCGAAGTCTATATGACCGAGCCACTCGAGTATAGGAGGAAGTTCGCTCTCGAGTACGTCGCGGACGTAGCGCTCGACCCCTATCAAGAGGACGTCGTCGGTGAGATCCTGCGGCTGACCGGTGGGCGCGGAGTGGATGTGTCCTTCGACGCGGCCGGAGGCGCTGAAACGCCCAACGAGGCTGCAGGCGTGACGCGCCGCGGTGGGCAGATGGTGATTGTCGGCATTCCATCTGATGACGTGATGGCGCTGCGGACCTTCACGCCCCGCTCCAAAGGTCTGACGATCAGGTTGGTGCGCCGGATGAAGCATACCTACCCTCGCTCCATCCGGTTGGTGAAGACAGGCATGATCTCGCTGGAGCCGCTGGCGACGCACACCTATCCTCTCGAGCGCGTCGCCGAGGCGTTCGAGTTGGTGGGCGCCTACGGAGATGGGGTGATCAAGGCTATCATCGAGATCGCCACGGAGCCGCCCATAGGGTAGGGTGGCGGGCCAGGGGCTCACCAAACACGCAATCTATCTCGACGTAGGACCGCCTATTCCGCCAGGCCACCGTCAAGCGGGTCGCCATCCTCCGGCAGGGGCGCCACGGGTCTGGCGGTGACGATCAGACGGTCACGCGTGCTGCCGTATGGGTGA
>JAUVSX010000260.1 GCA_030596915.1 Chloroflexota bacterium
CGTGCTATGCTCGGTCATTCGCCAGTCGGGATTGTCCCGGTCAGAGTTCGAAACGGGTTGACGACTCCACGATCTCCAACTCTGCCCTAGATCTCTCGTCACACGGGGTCACTTGGGCACCGCCGGACCCTGGCACCGCGCGCATTGAGCGGCAAGGTAGCAGTCAAGCGGTCCCCCGGCCTTGAGGCCAGGTGCGGCTCCCCCTCGTCGGTCTTGGGCAGACTCGCAGGCACAGACCGGCAGCGGTGTCACGGATTCGACCAGGGGACTGCGCAGGTAGCCGCGCCCGTACGCCTCGTAGCCCGCGAGGCTGTGCGTCCACCGTCAGCCGACGTCCAGCCAGCGGATCTGTGGGTCGTCCCGAGGCTCCCGCACCGAGAGCGCTTCGCCGGCTCCGACCAGTTGCAGCGAAGGGAATGAAAATGGAAGGCCGGCCTGATTGTGCGGACACACCGATGCGGCACTCTGCGAAGGGTTGCCATGGCCAGAGCGTCGGCGTACAATCGCCATAGCGGTGGATGAGTGGCTTGGGCGGCGCATCTGTTGCTTTCGAAGCGATCTGTGTTGCGATGTGCTGCGGACACCCGAGAGGATGAGGTCGGATGAATGGACTCGAAGCACTGCGGTCCGTCCAGTATGTGACAGCGAGGGGAAAGCGGCTCGCGGTCATCGGGATAGATGAGTGGGAAGCCCTCATCGAGTGGCTAGAGACCCTGGAGGACACACATATCGCCACCAAGGCCTATGAGGAGCTCCGGGCCTTGGGGGGTGACCGGGAGCAGGCAGGTTGGCTGATGTGGGATGAGGTGAAAGAGACACTGGCGTGAGCCAGTACACTGTCTATGTTGCCCCGCACGCCCTGAGGGAAATCCGCGCCCTGCCTGGGCTATGCGGCAACGTGTGAGACCGACTGTGGACGCCCTGGCCAGTAACCCTCACCCCCCGAAGAGCAGGAAACTCGACGTACCCGAGCTTGGGCCTGAGCTGTGCCGCGTGCGGCTGGATAGGTGGCGCACTCTGCACGCAGTGGCCGAGGAAGACAGGACAGTGGATGTGCTGGCCGTTCGCAGGCGGCCACCATACGATTACGGAGATCTCGAGGCATTAATCACGGCGACAATGTAGAACGCCATCCGTCGGTCCGCGTTCCTGCCCTGCGCAGGTCCGTCTCCGAGATCATCCGCGTCCGTCTCCTGCAGAGCCCTGGGCAGCGTGTCGCAGAATTGCTCCCCACATCTATCGACAGGCAGCTTCAGCAGCCGTCGCGGCCGAGGCTGTGGCGAGCCACTGGCCGCGCGCTACTGCGGCTCCAGCACGACAATCTCGTAGATGTCCAGCCTCGGCACCTCGACCACGGTCCAACCATTCTCGTAGCGCCAGGGAAGGTCCGTGCCGTCGGTCGCCCGGTAGACCCGCTGGGGAGCCCGATCAGCCCGCACGCGGACTTCGAGAAAATGCAGGGGAATCACCTCGTAGGTGTCGGCGTTGCAGCCCTCGTCCTCGACGACTTGATTGGTCGTCATGTTGACCAGATGCACCAGGATGCGCTCTCCCTGACTGGCTAGCGCGATATCGACAGTGCTTGGCGCCTTGACCCGCAAGGGGAGCCGGTCGCCGATCAGCAGTTCGACGCTGTTGGCGATCAGGCGGACGTGATCGGGATAGCTGGCGCGCATGAATGTGTACCCAACGTCCCCACTGCAGTAGATGACGCGACCTCTGCGCACCAGCGCAGGCCAAGAGGTCTCACGGCTCGGAGCCGACACGTACGTAAACGGCGCCAGGTCCGTGGGCGACGGCGCGATCAGCGTCCCCAGGTCCTCGCTGTCCTCCGTACTCTCCACCCGCAGGTGCCGTTGCTGGATGATGGGCGATCCGGTCATACCGACAGCCAGAGGGCCCGTCGCCCTCACGTACGCGGGCTCGTAGTCGGAGACGAAGCTCACGCCCAACGTCTCGCTCAGACCGAAATCGCGCCGCATTCGCCCGTACTCATCGTACAGAGACGTCTTGTACGTGGCCAGGAGAGCGCCGCCCGACGCGACGTGGGTCTTGAGGGCCTCGTTCACCGCGTCCGAGGTGCACGCCGAGTTGGATAGCACACAGAGCGCGTAATCGCCCAAGCCACCTTCGAGAATCTGATCATCGGTGATCACGTCAAATGGGATGTGGCTCTCCATCAGAGCCTTGTACGCGCCGTCGAAGGCGAGGCGATAACTCTCCGGCTTGTCTCGCCCGAAGAAATCTTGAGTCTTCTGGGAGGCGTGCAGCGCGACGCACTTGACCGGTTCCGAATCGATCAGATAGGCTTCCACGGTTCTCGCCATCGCGAATGCCTCGCGAATCCCCTGCACGGTGTACGGATTGTTGCGGCCGTCCGGGTAGGGCTCGGTGTAAGGGGCTGGCCAGGCGCCGTGCGCGAGGATCGATGCCACCTGGAGCTTGAGCTGAGTCGCTGAGTAGGGGATGTAGAACCAACCTTTCGGCTTGTCCCAGTACATGTGCAGGTCGGCCAGGCACACAATTCGTGGCTTCCCCCTGCCATAGGCGCGCAGGAGCTTGGCGGTCTGGCCGGGCGCCCAGCGCCCTTTGCCCCAGCGGGTGCTGATTTCCGTGTGCACGACGTCATCCACAACCGGCGATAGGGCGTTGGTCGACCGGTACCAAGGGGACAGGGGTTGCGTGTGGGTGATCCAAACCAGATCGGGCCGAACTGCCTTGGCGGCGTCCCGGATCGCGGTTATCGTCTCAGTCGCTGACGCATACCGGAAGTCGACGAGCCTGCGCCAGGTCTCGCTGCCCCAATCTTCCCGCATCGGGTAGGGGCGGCCGACCTGGGACACGACCTTCTCCCGGCAGTTCTCGCACCAGCACCCCGTGCGGTTGAAGCCGTACATGTCGAAGAAGAAGCCGTCGGTCGGATACCTCTCGGCGACTTCCGCTACCACTGCCCTCATATAGTCGCGGATGGGGCCGTTCGGGCACGGCACGCCCCACCCCGCCTCGTACACCTCGTCACCGTTGCGCGTGCGCTGCCACCACTCGGGATGGGCGGCCCGCTGGTCGATATTCATGTAGTTGACGTAGGTGATGACCTTGACACCGCGCCGGTGCAGCGCACTGATCATCGATCCGGTGTAGTCCAGGGCGCCGAGGCTCGGATGGGGCGGCGCGACTTGGCTCGGATAGTAAGCATATCCGTGTTGGTTGAGGGCGAAGATAACGACGAGACTGGGGCCCGCGGAGCATATCTCGTCGGCCAGACACTCGGAATCGAAGAGCGTGAAGCCATCGGGGGCATTCGCCGACATGTAGTAGTCGTAGTGCCAGTCGTAGATCGGTCCCTCGTGCCATTTCGATCCGGACATAGCATCACCCTCCATTCATCGTCGGTGTTCGTCGTGGCCGCTTTGGTCTTCTGACCGGCGAGGGCAGCCCCTCGGGCGGCGCTACGAGTTCACTTCTCAAACACGCCGTACCAGATCTGATAGTCCGGCCTGTTCGTGCGCCCGATGTCGTCGCACAGTTTGGCCTCAGGCGGCCGGAAGCCGCGCGTGGCGCTGGGATGCTAGATCCACTTGATGGTGGGGACCTTCTTCCTGGGTGGCTCGGGGAACCCACCTTCGGGGTACCCAAGCAGTATGGGGCCAAAGACCTCTTCGTCGTCCTTGAGTTCGAGGGCCTCTCTGACCTCCTCGTCCTGCAAGGCCAACTGACCGTAGCCGACCCAGCAACTGCCAATGCCAAAGGAATGCGCGGCCAGCATGATGTTCTGACACACCATCGGGCAATCCTGGGCATAGGTCGCGAGCTTAGTGCCCACGACGAACACAATCACGGGCGCGGAGTAGAAGACCGGATCCTCTGTGATATCGTCGATCGGTTTGCGCACCACCTTCGACACGCCCCCGCGCCGATCGCGCCACTCATAGTACCTGGGGACGGCTGCGTCGAACAGCTTCTGGCGGAACTCAGCGTCCTGAACGACGACAAAACGCCATAGCTGGAGGTTCATGCCACTGGGCGCCCAGCGGCCAGCCTCGATGATCGCTTCTAACGTATCGCGGCTGATGGCCCTGGTCTCGTAGGCCCGGACCGACCGCCTGTTTTTGATGGCTTCGACGACAGTGTTCAAGATGGCTCTCCTCGTATGGTGATTCGAAAGCGCGCGTCGCAGTGGCTCGCGCAGGTGCAACGCCGGACGTCGTTGCGTACCTGACTAGCTGGTCAATTCAGACGCTACGGCTCGATGTCGGCGACGGAACCGATGATGCACTCCGCTGGGATGTCCAGGCCAACGTTCTTCAGGCGATGAGCCAGGTCGCCCGGGGTATCGACGGGGTTGTTGGTCGGAACCAGATACTCAGCCGCACGGACCCCAGGCGCTCGAGGAAACTATCCGCTCCGGGGATCATCGCGCGCCCGCTGACGAACACGCCATCCTTATCGATCAGGGTGTTCTTCGTTCGCGTCATACTTGCGCTGCAGCCTCCTGGTTCTCACGTTGCGCGACCCGGATACCCTCCTGCTCGTCTACCCGGCTCAGGAGGAGAATGCCTCCGATGAAGAAGACGACCAGGGCGACGATGCTTAGGCGGCTGGAACCAGTCAACTGTCCCACGACGGCGAAGAGGACTGGCCCGGCAATGCCCGCAAACTTGCTCGAGATGTCGTAGAAGCCGAAGAACTCAGCGCTGCGCGCCTTGGGGGCCATGCGACTGAACAGACTGCGGCTGAGGGCCTGCGTTCCACCCTGCACCATCCCCACAGCAAAGGCCAGCGCCCAGAAGTGCCACGACTCACTCATGAAGTAGCCAGCGACAGCGATGAGAGCGTACCACCCCAGGCCCACCATGATCGACCGCTTGGTTCCCAGCTTGCCGCTTAACTTGCCGAAGGCGAGGGAGAAGGGTATGCCCACGAACTGGGTAAGAAGCAGCGCTCCGATCAGGTCGAGCATGCCGATGCCGATCTCCGCGCCGTAGATCGTAGCCATCTTGATGATCGTGCCGATGCCGTCGTTGTAGAGCCAGAACGCCAGCAGAAACAGGAAGAGCTGGCGGTACGTGCGCATCTCGCGAAAGGTCTGTCCCAGACGCCTGAAGCCGGCCGTGACGGGATTGACGCCCGCGCCAATCCCCGCCGTGTTGGCGGGCGGCTCCGGCACGCGGCGCAGGAGCGGAATGGTGAAGATCGCCCACCACACCGCAACGGTGAGGAATGAGAGACGGGGGCCCAGGCTGCTTCCAGCCCAGATGAACTGGATCATCACGATGTTGA
>JAUVSX010000349.1 GCA_030596915.1 Chloroflexota bacterium
AGGCCATCGACCACCGAGGCTATGCGTTGGTCGATGTTCTTCAACCCTGCGTAACCTGGAACCGTTCGTATGCCTACGACTTCTACCGCGAGCGGGTGTACGTTCTCGATGAGGAGGCAGGCTACAGCCCGTCCGACCGCGACGGCGCCTGGCGGAAGGCGCAAGAGTGGGACGAGCGCATCCCGATTGGCATTGTCTACCGGGACGAGACGCTCCCCGCGTACGCGGAGCAGATCTCTGTCTTGCGGGACGGGCCTCTGGCGCGCCGTCCCCTGGCGGTCTTGGGTTCAGCGCAGGTCGAGGCGCTGAGATCGGAGGTCGCCTAGGCGGTCGGCCAGCGCCACGGCGCCGTGGGACCTCGGCGCATCACCCCACCCTCAGCCGAGCTTGGCCAGGGCGTGCGCCATCCGCTCAAGCGCGATCCGGATGTTCTCCTGCGAGTTCGCATAGGATAGGCGCAGATGGCCCTCGCCGCTGGCGCCGAAATCTGTTCCGGGAAGAACTGCCACGCCTGCTTCGTCGAGCAGATAGTCCGACAGCTCCCTTGCCGGGCGGCCGAACGCCTCCACGTTGGGGAAGACGTAGAAGGCACCCGGTGGCATTGGGCAACGGACCCCAGGTATCGCGTTCAGGCCCTGTACGATCAGGGCTCGGCGCTGGCGAAACTCTTCCCTCACACGATCGACGTCATCCTGGGGCGCTACGACGGCCTCGATGCCCGCGTACTGTGTGAACGTCGCCGTGCAGCCCGTCGAGTGTGTGATCAGTAGCGCCAGCTTCTCCGCGACCGGTTCGGGCATCACGCCAAAGCCCAGACGCCAGCCGGTCATCGCATACGTCTTCGAGAAGCCATCCGCCAGTATCGTGCGCTCCAGCATGCCTGGCAGGGATACGATGCTGAGGGATTCGCCGTCGTAGACGAGGCGGAAGTAGATCTCGTCCGAGAGCACCCAGCAATCGAGGCGACGGGCAGCCTCGGCCACGTGGGTCAAGGTCTCAAGCGAGAGCACGGACCCTGTCGGGTTGCTGGGCGAGTTCAGGATGATCATCCGCGTTCGCGCGCTGAGCGCAGCGTCGAAGGATGCCAGGTCCAGATCGTAGTCCCGTTCCTCGGACAGCCCGACGGGCACCGCCGTTGCGCCCACGAGCCTGATCGCTGCCTCGTAGGTAGGAAAGCCGGGGTCAGGGTAGATCACCTCATCGCCGGGGGAGATCAGAGCCATCAGCGGAAAGAGAAGCAGGGGCTTGGTGCCTGGAGCCACGACGACCTGCTCCGGATGGATCTTCACACCGCGACGCGCGCCCGCGTCGTCGGCCAGCACCTGCCGAAACTCGGAGACACCGGCAGGCGGGTTGTAGCGGGTCTTCCCCTCCGCGATGGCACGGATACCGGCCAGTGTGATGTGCGGATAGGTCTCGAAGTCGGGCTGGCCGATCTCCAGATGAATGATGTCTCGACCCTGGGATTCGAGCGCCTGGGCGCGCGCCAGCACGGCATACGCCCCTTCCGGCTTCAGATGCGCGATGCGATTGGCGAAGGTCATCGTCTCTCACTCCTCAACACTAAGATGGACGGGATGATGAGCATAGTATGCGAATGCGAACGGATGTCAAAGAGCGGTCCTGGAGGCCTGCCTCATCGCAGGTCGCCAAACTGTGCGAACCGTCTATAATGCCGCCAGCCTCCAGCGCCGCCAGCCCAGAGGCGCGATCACCGTCGCAAACAGGAGATCACACAATGCCTGAAGATGTCTACCGCGATCTGGCTCAGCGGCTCGACGCAATTCCCAACGGATTCCCCGCGACCGAAAGCGGGGTCGAACTGCGGCTCCTGAAGAAGATCTTCAGCCCCGAGGAGGCGCACCTCGCGTCGGTGATGCGGCTGACCCACGAACCGGCCGCGGACATCGCCGCGCGCGCCGGCGTTGATCTCAGGGCAGCCCGGCGTACGCTCAAACAGATGGTGCGCAGGGGGCAGATTCTCGCCGGCCGAGGGAAGGGACAGCTCACCTTCGCCCTCTGGCCGTTCATCGTGGGCATCTACGAGGAGCAATTGCCCCGCATGGACAAGGAGATGGCGGAGCTCGTCGAGCAGTACCTCCAGGAAACCCAAGGTAGTGTCATCTTCCGCACCGCTCCGGCGGTGCACCGCGTGATTCCAGTGGAGGAGGCGGTACCTATTGACATCGAGGTGTACCCGTATGAGCGAGCCAGTGAGCTGATCGACAACGCTAAGGCCTGGGGCGTGCGCGATTGTCTGTGCCGGGTCCAACGGCGGCTCGTCGGCGAGCCTTGTGACCACCCCGTGGAGAACTGCCTGCTCTTTGCTCCGGTCGAGGGTGCTTTCGCCGCAGACGAGGCCACCCGAGCGATCACGAGGGAAGAGGCCCTGCGGATCCTGCGGGAGGCGCGAGAGGCAGGGCTGGTCCATACCACAGGCAACTACCAGGATCGTCGCACCTACTACGGGCGGACCTACATCTGCAACTGCTGCACGTGCTCGTGCGGTATCTTGCGCAGCGTCGCCGAGTTCGGCGTCCGCACGGCGGTGGCCCACTCCGACTTCCGCGCGAACGTGGACGAGGAGCTGTGCATTGGGTGCGGCACCTGCCTGGACCGCTGCCAGTTCGGCGCACTCTCGGGGCCCGATGATGTCTGCCTCGTGAATCGAGACCGTTGCATGGGTTGCGGGCTGTGCGTGTCAGTCTGCCCAGTCGAAGCCCTCTCGTTGCACAGGCTGCCCGCTGAGGAAACGCTTCCGCTACCAGCCACCCGCGACGAGTGGATGGCCCAGCGCGCCGAGGCCCGGGGCATCGAGATCGAAGCCGTTCTGTAGCCCGTTCGACCTTCGGGTGGACTCAGCGGGCGGTGCCACACGAAGCGTTGCCCGCGCACTCTGCCGCCGCTCGCGCGCAGGACTCCTACCATCGTTCGCCTGTTCTGCCCCGATCCGCGCCAGTAGGGGCCCGGTGGCAAGGAACCCGAGCAGGGAGAGTAACGCGACTCCTGATGCTCCGGCCCTGCCAGCCTTCCGGGTTGTCGCCTGCGCTATGCCTCTCGGCAGGCCCCGATGCGGCGCACCCTTGCATTGCTGGGCGTAGACGAGGGGCCGTGCTCTGGGGGCCTCAGTGGACATCGCGCCGCAGAGCGTCAACTTTGAAACGGCTGCGAAAGTATGCTATCATGCCGGCATTGCACAGTGCGGGCGCCGACGAGCCAACGGCGGCGCAATACATGACGCTTGATAGTCAACTGGAGGCCGGCGCCTATGAGCACATACCAGCGTGCAAACGCCCCCCCCGAAGTGGCAACGGAGCTGAACGAGTGGCGTCTCAAGGCGCGCAATACGTCCCTGTTGGTTGGGGCCGCCGGGGGACTGGCATTGACTGCGCTGGAGATTGCTGCCGCCCTACGCGTGCCGTCGCACTGGCCGGTGGCCATAGGCGCGACCATCCTCACCGCGATCGCGGTCTTCCTGGCGGTTTTCCGAGATCTCAAGTACGAGGTGCGGGCCTGGGCATTGCTGGTCGTGGGATGCCTCGTCGCAACGGTTGTGCTCGTGGACAGAGGGCTAGCGGGCAGTGGGCGGGTTTTCCTCGTCGGACTTTCCGTGGTAGCAACGCTACTGATCGGATGGCGGGCCGGGGTACTCATGGTTTGCCTCGGCGTGTTGGCGACAGGGGGCCTTCCAGCATCCACACGCACCCTGGGCCTGGTTGCAACATCCTATCACCCGGGAACGACCGTCCTCGCAGAACTCAGCCTCCACACAGCGGTCGGGTTCGGCCTGGTGGCTGCAGTGCTGGTCATCCTTTCACACGGCTCTAGTGACGCTCTGGTGACCATCGCCGAGCAGCGAAACGCGATGTACAAACATAGCGAGGAATTGCGAGCCTGCCACGCGACCAGCGTGGAGAGCACAAGCGAGGGCATTCTGCTGGTGGACGCGGACGCACGTATCGCCTACGTGAACCCCAGTGGAGCGGAGATGCTGGATTATGCCGCGGACGAGTTGGTGGGGCAGCACTGGTCATTTGTCGTCGCACCGGAAGCCATTGAGTCGGTGGCGGGGGAGGCGGCGAAGCATGCCAAAGGCATCAGCGGCCAGTACGAGACCACGCTGTTGACGCGGGAAGGGGACCCGGTGACTGCGCTCGTGAACGGGCGTCCGCTGTTCGAGGAAGATCGAGTCACCGGCGCGATTTCCGTCTTCACCGACATTGGCGAGCGGAGGCGCGCGCAGGATGCGCTGCGGGAAAGCGAGGAGAGGCTGCGGACCGTGCTGCAGAACATGCCGGTGATGATGGTTGGACTCGACG
>JAUVSX010000350.1 GCA_030596915.1 Chloroflexota bacterium
CGCGATCAGCTCGTCAAGGGTGTAGTAGCGATCAAAGATGTCAGTGCCGTCGTACTCGAGATCGCGCAGCGCCGTCTTGACAGACTGCAGCAGCCTGCCGTTGGCGGCCGTCTCAACCGTCACGGTCATTGGGTGATCGTAGATGATGGGACCGCCGCCGCTGCCCACGATAACCTCGACGTCGCCCACGTAGCGCTTCTCCCAGCGCACGGGGCGCCCCGTCTCAAGCCGGAGATACTGCCGCGCCGCCGCCGTGCCCAATATGGCTGTGTGATCTCTATCTATGTAAATGAGCGACGCAAGCACAAACGGCGTTTCGCTTGCGGGGTCAAGCCTGATCGGGACCAGTTTCTCCCCATCGTACAAGGCAATGGAGGAGTTGGTGGTACCAAAATCGATGCCCAATCGCATGGAGCCCCGGTCTCCGCCCTAGCTGCGCCTCTCGGATTCGCCTGGCTCCCTCCCGGGCTGATGTATCTACCCGAGCACAGGGAAGGTCCGCGACCCCGCCCCAAGGTACTGGTTGCCGCCGTCAGCCCTGCTGGCAAGCGCTAGACGTCCAGGTTGCGCACTTCCGTGGCGTGGGTCTGTATGAAGCGCTTGCGCGGCGGGACGCTGGCGCCCATCAGCATGTCGAAGATCTTGTCAGCGTCAGCAGGGTCTTCGATCATGACCTGAAGCAAGGTTCGGTTCTCCGGGTTCATCGTCGTCTCCCAGAGCTGCTCAGGATTCATCTCGCCCAGTCCCTTGTAGCGCTGCACGGGTCACTTGCGGTTCCCAAGCTTCGCCAGCGCGACGTCCTTGTCCGCTTCCGTGTAGTAGTAGCACACCTCTTTGCCGATCGCCGCACGATACAGCGGGGGTTGCGCGAGGAAGAGGTGCCCTTCCTCGATCAGCGGTTGCATATAGCGGAAGAAGAAGGTGAGGAGCAACGTAGTGATGTGTGCGCCGTCCACGTCTTCATCCGTCATAATCACGACCCGGCCGTAGCGTAGGTTGTCGACGTCGAACTGATCACCGATTCCCGTGCCCAACGCTGAGATGAGCGCTTGAACCTCCTTGTTGGCGAGGATTCTGTTCAGTCGCGCTCTCTCCGTGTTGAGGATCTTGCCCCGCAGCGGCAGAATGGCCTGGTAGTGACGATCCCGTGCCTGTTTGGCGCTGCCTCCAGCGCTGTCACCCTCAACAATGAACATCTCGGTTTTTCGCGGATCGCGCTCAGAGCAGTCGGCCAGTTTCCCAGGAAGCGTCATGCTCTCCAGCACGCTCTTTCGGATCACCAGGTCGCGAGCCTTGCGCGCCGCTGCCCGTGCCCTGGAGGCGGTCAGGCACTTGTCGATGATGCGCCGCGCGCTCCGCCCTTCGCGTTCAAGGAACTCGGAGAGAGCCGACGCCGTCACGGACTCCACCATCCCCTTGACCTCCGCGTTCATGAGCTTGACCTTGGTCTGGCTCTCAAACTGAGGGTCGGGATGCTTCACACTAACGATCGCCGTTAAGCCTTCGCGAACATCGTCGCCCGAGAAGTTGGGGTCCCTGTCCTTGAGGAAACCGACCTTTCGGCCGTAGTCGTTGATCGTTCGAGTCAGGGCGGAACGGAGCCCGGTAAGGTGCGTGCCGCCGTCGATCGTGTTGATCGTGTTGGCGAAACAGTAGACTGACTCCGCGTACGCATCGGTGTATTGCAATGCGACCTCGACCCCCGTCCCGTTCACCTGCTGCTCAGCGTAGACGACGTCGTGGAGCGGATTCCGGTTGCGATTGAGATACCGTACGAAGGACTCGATCCCACCCTCGAAGTAGAATGTCATCTGACGAGGGAAGGGCTCGACGCGTTCGTCGACAAGGCGAATGGTCACGCCACGTGCTACGAAGGCCATTTCCCGCATACGCGTCACGAGTGTCTCGTAGCGATAGATCACGTCTTCGAAGATAGTCGGATCGAAGAGATACGTGACCTTCGTGCCCTTGCCCTGCGCCTTGCCCACGTCCTTGACCGGAGCTACGGGTACTCCTCTCTCGTAACGCTGCACGTACCTCCTGCCGTCCCGGGGGTTATCTATGACGACCTCCATCCACTCGGACAACGCATTGACCGCCGAAACGCCCACGCCGTGGAGCCCACCCGACACCTTGTATCCGCCGCCACCAAACTTGGCCCCTGCGTGAAGAGTCGTCATCACGAGTTCGAGAGTCGATATCTTCTTGGCGGGATGCGGCGCCGTGGGAATGCCTGCCCCGTTGTCGGTCACTGTTACGCTCTGGTCGCGGTGGATGATGATCTCAATCCTGTCGCATCGACCCGCCAACGCCTCGTCGATCGCGTTGTCAACGACTTCGTACACCAAGTGGTGCAGCGCCCTGACGTCGGTCCCCCCGACGTACATCCCTGGCCTGCGGCGAACCGCCTCCAGGCCCTCCAGAACCTGGACGGACGCTGCATCGTAGTCGCCTGCACCATTGTTCTGCACCACCGCTTGCTTTGCCATGTCCGCTCCGCTCATCTATTGGCCGCTCAGGCGAGCGGTCTTAATCGGCCGAATTCCCTCATGCGCTGTTCGCACGCCGGCGCTGCCTCACGAGCTCGAGCGCGTAGGGCATACGCTGCTCGTAGAACACGAACGTCGCTGCCGTTAGCCCGGTGGCAATGCACGCGTTGCCGACGATACCAACCAACGTGAGCCACGAGCCACTGGCAGGCAACGACCACACCCAACCAAGTCCCTGGTAGACGACAACAATGACCAGTACCAGCCCAGCCACGGCGGGCAACTGCGCATGTATGAACACGACGCTCTCCAGAATAGCACGGATCAGCTTCCTTCCGCCCAGCAGGACGCCGTGCACGACGAAAAGCAGGTGCAGACAAGCATAGCCGACCAGCCCGACACTAATCGCCCACACCGCGATTCCTAGCAACGGCGCAACCATGGCCGACGCTCCATAGACGAGCGCCCAGACGGGGACGACACACGCGGCGATGGCGAGCCCCACGGCGACAAACAGAAACGCTCGCCCGAGCCTGAGCAGGTGGTTTGGGTCACCCACCTGCTGCTCGCCCTGCGCTTCCACGACGGACGTGAGCCTCGGCTCAGACTCGGGCTTCATCGCGGCGACCCGACCGGCCAGGGCATTGAGAAAAAGAATGCCCAAGATCAGGCCAACCAGAAGCAGGCCGGCACCCAGGATGATCGATGGGAAGAGGCCGGTCATCAGATGCACCGACACGTCCCCCAGCGGCGAGACTGCTTCCGGCGCGTTTCCGGCCAACAAGCTGGGCACCGAGAGAAGCGGGAGACTACTAAGGAGCGAGAGCAGGTTGAAACGCTGCCCAACTTGGTCCAGAAACTCGCCGAGCTGTGAGACCTGGGAAACAAGGGATGGATCAGATGCAAGCTGCACCCTGAAGAACGCCATAAGAGCCTCGAGCAAGGGACTGATCGATAGCCGCGGCCCCAGCCAAAGAAGCAGGTCCAGCGCGATGGGGAAGGCCACCAACCACACGTTGAAACCGACCACCTCGAAGCCAGCCCTCACGCAGCCGATCACTCCCATGGGTGCTGCCTCGGAGCCAGTTCGCACGTTCATGATAGCCGATTCTATCACAAAGACAGGCGCCTGGGAAGTGATAGCACCGGACAAAGCCCTCGTGCATCTCGGAGCGTTTGTGATGAACCACTGACCCACCGAGCCCAGCCACGGGTCGCGGGCCGCCGTGGCCTTCCCCTGCCCTGCGTGGTCGCACGCGGGCCATTCGTGGACACCCCCACGCCCGCGAAGCACGGCGGGCGACGCCCCGCGCGCCGCGCCGCTCACCGACTCTTGCGCGTGGCTCCCAGCCCAACCAAGGTCACTCGTGTCTCGCCTCCTGGGCGCAGAAACCCGCCAGCCAGCAGGTGGCTACAGAGCCGGTTGGGCCGCCCTCAGCAACCGCCCAACGAGCTGGCTGCCCAGGATGGCGAGCCCATCAGTGGGCATGTAATGACAGGCGGTGTCCTCGAACAGCACACTGGCCTGGGACGGGAACTCGTCATCACCCTCCCATAGCACGACGGCTATCTGTATGCGGGGTAGAACCTTGAACGCAAAGCCGGCATCGCCTATCTGGATCGGTTCGCCCTCCTGAGTGGGGGCCACACGCCGCAGCACTTCGGCGACGCTGACGGCCAAAGTGCCGAACTCGCGAACCAGGCGTCCGCCAGAATAACCTTGGAACGCCTGCGCGTAGAACATCCCATCCGGCAGCTCGCGGAAACCGATCCAGCGACCCGACGGGGTCGTCCCGTCGGCGGCAGCCATGTAGGTGAGAATGAG
>JAUVSX010000158.1 GCA_030596915.1 Chloroflexota bacterium
CGCCACTGCTCGACCGGGTGTACTCGGACCCCGAACAAGAGGACGAGCGGACATCGCGTCAGGACCGGATTCCGCCGCAGCGGGTCTGGCGCGTCGTTCCCCGGGCGAGGCGCGCGAGGGCTCCGGCCTGGGTCATCGGGTCGCTGGTGCACGAGGCGCTGGCCGCGTGGCGGTTCCCCGACGATACCTTCGACCGTTGGGTGGAGGCCCGTGCGCGCGGGTACGGCATCACCGACCCGCGCCAGCTCACGGGTGCGGTCGGGGAAAGCCGCCGTCTGTTGCGCCGGTTCCGGCAGCACCACCTGTACCAGACAATGGCCTGCGCTGAGCGGCGACTGCACGAGGTGCCCTACAGCCTGATCGTGGGCGGCAAGTTGGAGCGGGGCATCATCGATGCGATGTATTTGAGCGACGGACGTTGGACGATCGTGGAGTTCAAGACCGACGATGTGAGAACCGAGGTGCAGTTCCAGCGGCTGCTGGTCGAAGAGAAGTACGAGACGCAGGCGCGGCGCTACGCGGCCGCGGTGGAGGAGCTGCTCGGCCAGCGGCCAGGGCTGGTGCTGTGCATGCTCAACTATGCTGGCTCGGTGCGCCTGCATTCGATCGAGTAGATCGCTTCGCGCACTTGGCCTGGCGGTTTTTCGGCTGCTGAGCCAAGCGCGTCTTCGGAAGCCCGAGTCAGGGTCACCTTCGTACCTGGGAGGTTCTCGATTCCGGAAGCGGTCCAGGCCGATGTACTGCTGGAGAGCGGCCAGGTCACGGGCAACGTCGTTTCGTTGGCGCCGGAACTGCTGCAGGCAATCCGATTCCCCAATAACCCATCACAAGATCAGAAGAAGTGAAATACTCACAACCAAAGCAGCGATCATAGGCGCCGGGTTGGTTTTCCTCATCATCTTTCTCTCCGGTATCTGGCTGAGCCGTTCTGGTGAGCCGTACAGTGGGGTTGTTCTGACGGTCCACAAACTCATCTCGCTTGCGGCGGTCGTTTTCCTCGTCATAGCTCTGGGCCAGGCAAACAAGGCGGTAGTACTAAGTACGATTGCGTTGACCGGCGGCGTGGTCACGGGCTTGTTGTTTCTGTGCGCCATTGTCTCTGGCGGTCTGCTGGCCACCGACAAACCCATGCCGGAGGCTGTCTTGACGCTGCACAGGGTAATGCCGTTTCTGAGTGTGATCTCCACTGCCGTAACCCTATACCTTCTGCTGGCGCGCAAGTAGCAGAATGTCGAAAGCCTGGAGTTGGCCAAAAGGAAGCTTGCCCGCAGCTCGTTTGACTAGAGACTGAAGGATTCTGCAATGTCTGGGAGAGGTGACGCGAAGTCGACCGGCGCCAGGATCGAAAACGCGATCCCGATTCTCCGGGTCCGAAGCCTTGAGGCCAGTATTGACTACTACCTGAGCGTGCTCGGGTTCAAGGTTGATTGGCAGGTACCCGGGAGTATGGGATCGGTCTCCCGCGACGGCCACAGCATTATGCTGTGCGAAGGTGACCAGGGGAATCCCGGGACCTGGGTCTGGGTCGGCGTCGACGACGCGAGTCTCTTCGACGAGTTGGCGGCGAAGGGCGCGACCATCCGACGCGCGCCGACAAACTACCGCTGGGCATACGAGATGAGGGTGGAGGACCCAGACGGCCACGTCCTGCGCTTCGGAACGGAGCCCAGGGCGGATCAACCTTTCGAGGACTGAGTCACTCACCGCTACCCTGATCTGACGCGCGCGAGGCTATCCGGGCTCGGCTTGCCGCCGGTCTTGGTTCTGACCCGTTCCGCTGGTTGCAGGGTGCGCTGTCTTGGCTGCCACGCCGTTGAGCTCCGGGCGTTGGGTGCTCCGAGACGGCGATAAGACCAGGGCCTCGGAACGGAAAGGAGTCATCGAAGATGGAGGACACCCTTATCAGTCTTCACGACCTGGAGATCCGCGCTGCGCAAGCTGAGGTCGTCACTTGGCACGGGCGCGAGGCGTTGCGGCTGGAGAATGGTCTGGCTCTGGCTCCAGAAGTCGGGGCGAAGGATGCCAGCATAGAGGTGCTGATTGGCACAGATGGGCCGGCCTATCCGGGCGTGGCTTTTCGTGTTGCAGACGTCCTGAACTTCGAGTTGGCTTACGCTGTTCCCCACGTGAGCGGCGAGTGGGATGCCCTGCAGTATGATCCGGTGTTCCACGGGTCGAACACCTGGCAATTGTATCACGGGCCAGGCTACCAGCGAGAGGCGCAAGTGCCGACCGGTCGCTGGTTCCGGCTGAAGGTGGACACCTGTGGTATGCGGGCCGCTGTATCGGTTGACGGACAACCGTCTCTGGAAGTGGAGCGGCTGGCACACTCGATAGTGAGGGGGCAGTTTGGAGTGTGGACCTTTCGCCCGGCATACTTCTGCGACTTGCGAGTTTCGGCCTGTGAGGGATTAGGGACCCCGAGTGAAGACGTGCCCAGCGCAGCCGAAGGCGTCGTGAAGAGTTGGTTCGTCGAGGACTACGGTGTGGTGGCTTGTGAGCCAAATGGGGTGCTCAACTTGAACCGCCACTTGCCGACGTCAATGGAGAAGGTGCGCTTGGTTCGACGTTTCGAGACATCCGAGGAGGGGAAGATCACATTTGAGTTCGGTTTCAGTGATGGTCTTGTGCTGGAGTTGGATGGTGAAGTGATCTACAGTGGGGAGAACACGTTTGGGGGCTTTGCCGACCGCGCAGCGCGGGGGTACGTGGAGCTGGGGATGGAATCGGTGCGGCAGCAGGTGGCGGCTGGCAGCCACCATCTTGCTGGGAAGTTGGAGGTGAACGAGGGGTTTGGGTGGGGTTTGGTGCTGGCCGCTCGCGGGGAGGGGCTGCACTGGTTGCCGGCGGAGCTTGGCTGAGGTTCTTGTTGCAGTGACGAAGGGGGCGCGTCCAGCAGGTGCGTGAAGCCGACCGCCCCATCGAGGGCCCTATTGTTGCCGGTCTCGGTCACGAATCGTGCCCACCGTCGCGCGCGACGGGCCCACGCGTGCTTGGGTGAGGAGTTTGGCCGAGCCAGTCTCCCCGTGGGACTGGCTCGGCCTGTGTTTCCAAGAAGTCCCTAACGGTTGAAGCGCAGCACCTCCTGGCCGCCCCCATCACGGACGATCAGTTGGATCCCGCTCAGCTCGAACGATGCGGCCGACTGCAGCGCGCTCAGGTAGAGCGATTCCTGCTGGTCGATGTCCTCGCCGCAGCTTGACTGCGTTGGAGCCAGGTTGCCAATGGTCAGTGATGATCCATCTACCGCATAGGAGCCGCCGAAGGTATTGCACCCGCCGTTCCCGCTTAGGTTTAGGTCCGGTGCGAAGTAGAGTGTCAGGGCGGTCCCGGGGATTGGCACCTGGTTGACGTACATCGAGCTCAGCACCCAGCTCGTGCCCGCCAGCGGATTGTCTGGCTCTGGGGTGACCGGCGGCTGTGTGGCCTTGACCTTGATCGTAATCTGCCGCAACTCAACCGCGCCATCGGGCTTCAGGACGCGCAGCTCGTAGGTCGTGGTCGTAGCCGGGCACTCCTTCTGGCTGCCCTCCCCGGTGACCGGGTAGTCCTGGTACCCGGCGCCCTGCGGGTACATCCAGATCGCCTGGATGTTCACCGCACGCCAGGAAAGGGTCGCGCACTCGCCCTCGTTGATGGTCGTCCTGTCGGCCCAGAAGTCGATCTCTGGCACGGCAGTCGCCTCAACCGTCGGCGCAAGCGTTGGTGTGGGCGGTGGCGGCGTCGAGAAGATAGGCACATTCTGTGCATTGGTCGCCTCGATGTAGACAGAGGCAACCCAGCCGATGTCGTTCGGCGCCCCGGACACGGGGATCACCCACCACTCGCGATCAGCGCTCTGGCCGATGATCTCACTCTCGGCGCCATACGGCGCCCAGCCAATTCTTGTGTAGTAGGTCCCCGGGCCGGTGCGGATGTTGACGCCGCTCTGCCCGGTCACGCGCCCCATTGGCTTGTCCGGAGCTGGCGTGGCGAGGTCAGTCGGCGGCTCGCCCGTATCGGGCGGGGGCGCGTCGGCCACGCCCAGGTCGGTGAAGACGAGCGACCCGCCCCCCGCTGGCAGAATCAGTTCCATCGTCGTGCCGCCTGGGCGCACCCGGTAGTCCTGAGTGGCCCCCAGCGCGCTCAGCATCGGATGCGCGAGAGAGCCAGGCTCACATTCCATGAGAATTGTCGGGCCGAGCTGGATCGCCACGCCGCCCGCGAAGCCGCCGGCGAAGGCGTAGCCGCCCATGCTGGCAATGCAGTCCGCCTGCACCTGCACGATGCCATTGCGGCCGAACACGATTGTGTAGTCCCAAGGGTTGATGTCGTCCAGTTCCTCTTCCGCGCCCTCAGGAGTGATCAGAGCCGTCATGCCCCACAGCTTGCCCTGGAGGCCAGAGGCGGGCATGCCCACGACCTGCAGCGAGCCCACCACGGCGTCGAGGGTGGCCAGATCGGGCTCCCACGCACTCGTATCCAGGCCGTTCAGCATCCGCGCCTTCTGTGCGATATGCGCCTGGGGATCGAGGTTGAAGCTATCCCAGTCCTCTGCCGACACCTCTTCGGCGCTGGCAGGTAGCTCGGAAGTGGACACCGGGTAGAAGAAGGCCACCAGGTACTCCCCGTCGTTGGTGAACCCCTGGTAGATGTAGCGCAGCCCCTGTCCGATTACGGGGGTGGCGTCCTGGGCGACGCGGCCCACGAAGCGGTAGCCGCCCTTGGTGGCGCTGCTAGCTGTCTCGGCCGCCCGGCCTACCTGCACCGCCAGGTCGTTCACCCCGCCGACCTCCTCGACAGGCAGGACGGGCATGCCGGACGTTGGCGCCGGGTGAGGCAGCGCCAGGGCCATGCGGTAAATGGCGGCGACCGTCCTGGAGATATGATCGCTCCCCGCCTCTCCCCACATCTCGAGGTCCGCGTCGACCGGGATGATGTACATCACCGGGTCGCCGTACTGCCTGTCAGCCGGATCCGTCACGCCGAAGTTGACCTGGATGTGCTCGGGCAGCCCCTTCGGACCGGGCGGTTGGCTCTGGTCATAGGGCGTTTCTGGCACAATGTTTGCCTGCCAGGCATAGGGCAAGTCCTGGGTATCAAGCCTGATCTGAACGGGAGCGATGCCCACCTCGCCGGGCTCGACGGTGCCCAGCACCTCGCTGGAGGTCTGGACGAGCTCGTCCCCCTCCAGCGCGTAGGTCTCCCGCACCCACTGAGTGGGGCAGCACATCGGGTCGTCGGGGCCGTGGGTGACCATCTCAACCACGATCTCGCCATCCTCGATGGTCAGCGCATAGATCCGCGCGCGATCGCCCAGGCTCGTCACGGCCACGTTGACCGGCTGCCCGTCCTGCTCGACGACGACCGCCAGATCGACGAAGGTGCCGCTGCCGCCGGAATTGGTCACCAGTATGACCGCCGCTGCCGGCTCCCCGTCGAGCTCCCCCGTGGCTATGTGCTGGGTGAGCCTCACTGTGAGCTTCGACGCCGAGCCCTCCACGATCGACTCGCTGTACTCGCCGTTCTCAAGCTGCACTGTGCCCGAGTCGGTCCATTGCGACTGGTACTCGAGGTTCGCCAGCACCTGCAACGAGGCGAGGTCGACCAGCGGCATCGGTTCGGGAGTCGGGGGCACGTCTGTAGGTTGTTTGGTCGGCTCCTCGGCTGTCGGCTGGGCGACCGTCGGCTCTGCCGGCTGGCGTCCGCCGCAGGAGATCATCAGCGTCATCGTCATCACGGCCAGTACCAGGAGAAGTATCTTTCTCATTGTTTGAGCCCTCCTATCGATTCACGGGGGGGCGGCTCGGTGTGCGAAGCATCCTGCCGTCCCTCATTCAGCGCACCGTGGCTCATTGCCGATGGTACGCCACGCTTAGTTGCAGCCGATTCACTGGGCTGCAGCCGCAATTGTAGCACACGCATACCCACAATCAAGCTGCCAGTATGCGGCTCCGGGCGTACGCCACGCGATTCGCGCGCTTAGCGCAGCCAAGTACGTACGGAGCGTGAGGCGGTTGGTGGGTGTGACGCGCACCTACGATGCGCAGGGGTAAGAGAAGTGGCGCCCAGCGACGGCAGGATGCGCCGAGCGATCTAGCGATAGGTGGCGCCTGCGCCGTCTATGCTGAGTTGGATGCCGCGCTGCCTGCAGAAGGCGCGCACGGCCTCGACGATGTCGCTCGGGGGAAGCGTCGCGCCGGGCACCAGTTCCGGCGACCAGAGCACTTGCTCCCCGTTGGGAAGCCGCTCCAGCTCCTCCTTCAGCGCCTCCAAGCCCTCGTCCTCCCTGCACCTGCGAGCCGCCCACGTCCTCGAGGGCGTTCTCCCACGCCCCACCCTTCGCCCTATGGTGCACCCCATTCCGCAGGTCGTCTATCAGATCAGGCCTGCCTCCATAGGGTTCTTGCAGGTCAGCTCGATGCCATCCGCGTAGGAGATGTCACGTGTCGAAAGCCAACACCATCCGTTCGCCTCGCCACGAGGAACCTGATGCATCGTGCGCGCGCGGGTATTGTAGGAGTCGCGCTGTTCCGCTGGCGGGGTGGACCGAGCTCTGTCGGGCACGCAGCGATACCGCCGCACACGGAGCGCGGCGAATATCCCACCCACTTCGTGTCGATTACCGAAGCCGAACGTGACTGCGAGCGGATTAACCCGCGGCAAGTCCCTCGATCAGGGACCGGTGTAGATCGTTCTGAATACCCACCCCTGACTGGTTAGCTCGCGCAAGACGGTTTCCAACGCCGCAACTGATTGGGTGCGCGCGCCGCCCCCATCGTGCATCAGCACAATCGCGCCGGGATAGACGCTCGTGAGGATATGCGACGTGATGATGTCGGTACCGGGCTGTCGCCAGTCCTGGGGATCGATGTCCCAGAGTACCACTGTGTAGCCCTTGTACTCGCTGTAGGCCCGCGTGTTGGCGTCAGTGGCGCCGTAGGGTGGGCGCAGGTACTTCTCGACGGTGCCTGGGGGCGGCAGCAGCTCACCCGCAGCGTCCACCACCGCTTGCTCCGTGCTCTCGATCTCCTGCAGGAACTGCTCAG
>JAUVSX010000191.1 GCA_030596915.1 Chloroflexota bacterium
CGAGGGCATCAGCAAGTCGGGGGACTTGCTGGACATGGCGGTGGAGACGGGGATCATCGCGAAGCGTGGATCGTACTTCTACCTGGACGATGAGATGTTGGCTCAAGGCCGCGAGAACGCCAAGCGTTACCTGAGGGAAAACTCCGACACCGCTGACCAAGTCGAGAGTCTCGTACGTGAAGGCCTGGGAATGACGAGCCCTCTCGCGGCTGACCGTGCCGCGGGGGAGATACTGCTGGAGCTTGAAGGGGCACCCGGCTAAGCAGCCTCGAAGCCAGCCTTGCGAAGTCCCTCGCGGGGAAGACTTCCTCGCCACAAGGCACACCCGTGTCCAGGAGCCACAGGCCGATACGGCCCGTCCTATGCCACTCAGCCACCGTGCGGTGCGGCGCCAAGCCCTCTCCCAATGCGCACCTCCACGCGGTGACGGATGCAGCTCGGCCAGCTCCGCCGGCGGCGTCTGCTTGACAGGCCACCTGGCGCGGATACCATTCCGGTCGTGAAGCGAGAAGACGGGGCAATTGGGCTCTTCAAGCAGATCTACCGGGTGGTGCGGCAGGTGCCGCCCGGTCAGGTCGTCTCCTACGGCGCGATCGCCCGGATGTTGGGCAACCCCCACGGCGCTCGTACGGTCGGATGGGCGCTCCACAGCTTGCCCAAGGGCGCCGATGTACCGTGGCACCGCGTCATCAGCAGCCAGGGCCGCATCTCAACCAGTTGCCGAGAACACGCAGCCGGGCTTCAGCGGGAACTGCTTGAGTCTGAGGGCGTGCAGTTCGACGAACGCGGGTGCGTGAGTTGGGACCGCTATGGATGGGAGGGTCTCGACTGGATAGAAGTGGAGGAGCTGAGGCGAGCCCCGTGACGTCTTCCCGCCGCTGCACGGCACCCGCGCTCAGACGACGTTATCTGGAGGCGCGCCTTGGCGCTTGACGATCACCCTCGCCCATCAGTTACCGCGGACGTGGTCACCTTCACCTTGAGTGACGACAACCTGCAGGTCCTGCTCGTCAGGCGGAGAGACCCCCCGTACGAGGGCGCATGGGCCATTCCTGGCGGTTTCGTCGACATCGACGAAGGGCTGGAGGAGGCCGCTCTGCGGGAACTGGCTGAGGAGACCGGCTTACAGGTTGTCTATATCGAGCAGCTTCATGCCTTTGGCGACCCGCGCCGCGATCCCCGCGGGCGTGTCATCACCGTTGCGTACCTTGCGCTGGCGCGTGCGCCCGAATCTCCTCCTCGCGCGGGTGACGACGCTTCGCAGGCGAAATGGTGGCCGGCCGACACGCTGCCCCCACTCGCCTTCGACCATGACGTGATCATCGCGTGCGCCCTGATGCGACTGCGCCACGAGCTAGCGTACGCCCCGGTCGAGTCCACAGTAGTATCTGTATTGCTGCCAGATGGTTTCACCCTGTCTGAGCTTCAGCGCGCCTACGAGGGTGTCCTGGGCGAGAAGCTGAAGAAGCGCAGCTTCCGACGAAGGATACTTAGCGCGAACGTGATAGAAGACACCGGCGAAGTCCGTACGGTGGCCGGCCGACCGGCCAAGCTGCACCGCTTTCGAAGCGATGCAATGGCCGAGACCAAGGATCGCCGCCAGTTCCCTTGACGCACGCGACGGCGACAGTAGAATAAGTGTCCGCGGGACACTGCCCGGCAAGGAGTTGTGGATGATGCTGGCCAACCGAATATCTGCTTGGATGCGAGATTACGCGGATTCCGCAGGCGCCGGGGGGTTCGTCTTCGGGCTCAGTGGCGGCGTCGATTCGGCGACAGCCGCCGCGCTTGCGACCCGCGCCGTGGGTCCGGACAGAACGCTCGCGGCCCTGATGCCGTGCCAGTCGCAGCCGCAGGACGCCGTGCTTGGGGAGCTCGTGGCCGACACATTCGGCATTCCAACAGTCACCGTCGAGCTCACCGCGGCCTATGAGGCGATGGTCGCTGCCCTCCCAGCCTCGGATCGCCGGCTGGCCGCGGCCAACATCAAGGTCCGCCTGCGAATGATCGCGCTCTACTACCTGAGTAACTCGCGCAACTACCTGGTGCTGGGCTCCGGCAACCAGACGGAACTGGCCGTCGGCTACTTCACCAAGCACGGCGATGGTGGCGTAGACCTCTTGCCGCTGGGAGATCTGAACAAGACGCAGGTCTGGGACCTAGCAGGCGAGCTGGGAGTCCCTCAGGAGGTCGTCGACCGCCCGCCGTCGGCAGGCCTATGGCCCGGCCAGACGGACGAGGGAGAGATGGGCATCACCTACCGTGAGCTCGATCGCGTCCTGGCGGCCATCGAGGACGGCAACACCGCGGCCATCGATCCCTCGGCGCTTCAGAAGGTGCGGGGGATGGTCGCAAGGTCCGGGCACAAGCGCGCGCGCCCCCCGGTGTTCCGTATCTAGGGCTGGCCGGAGCCCATCGCATCAGGCTGGCGAATGCGAAGACCCAACATCCTCCTCCTATACACGGACCAGCAGCGCTGGGATGCACTCGGAGCGAATGGCAACCCAGATATCCACACACCTGTCCTGGACAGCCTCGCCGCCGATGGAGTCAACTTCGACCACTGTTTCGTCCAGAATCCTGTCTGCATGCCCAGCCGGATCAGTCTCCTCAGCGGCCAATACCCGGGGACGCTGGGGATATTGCGAAACGGTGTGCCCGTGCCTCCGGACACGCTGACGCTCCCCAGGATGCTGCGGAACTATGGGTACGCTAGCGCCAACATCGGGAAACTGCACTTTCTGCCCCACGCAAACCGTGATCACAGACGGATCCATCCGGACTACGGCTTCGACCATCTGGAAGTGTCCGACGAACCGGGCTGCTACGAGGATGCCTATCGCGCCTGGGTACGCCGCGAGGCGCCAGATGACCTCGACGAGGTAAGCGTCGGCCTGCCTCCGGCCGCGTACGACTGGCAGCAGACGATGGGCATTCGCGACTCCATCAGACACCGGATGGAGGGGAGGCGCTACGACGTCGGCGGGGCAATCCCATTCACCGGTGAGGAATCTCACACGCACAGCGCCTTCGTTGGCGAACAGACGATCGAATTCCTGCGGCGGCAGAGGGATCAGCCCTTTCTGTGCATCGCCGGGTTCTATTCGCCGCACTCGCCGTGGGTGGTTCCGCAGAGGTATCTCGACTTGTACGAGCCGTCGACGTTCGCGCTGCCGTCCTTCCCCGTGGATATGGAACGGCAGCGCCTCGGAGAAATCTTCTCGGACGCCGGGCTCAGGTCAGCGCGCCATGGATACCACGCTATGGTCAGCGAGGTCGACCACCACGTCGGGCGTATCCTGGCGTGTCTCAACGAGGCCGGGCTGCGGGAGGAGACGATCGTGGTCTTCACTTCGGACCACGGGGAGTGGCTGGGCGAGCATCTGCGGTACGGCAAGGGGTACCCAGGCCACGACTGCGTCAGCCGCGTGCCGCTCATCGTGAGTTGGCCGCGCAGATTCCAGGCGCCGGGGAGGACACTCTCCTCGCTCGTCGAGGCTGTCGACGTCCTGCCCACCCTGTTGGAGCTAGCCGGCATACCGGCGCCGCCAAGGGTTCAAGGGCTTTCGCTCGTGCCCGCTCTTGACGGCACGGCCTCAGACCTGCGACCATCGGCACTGACGGAGATGACCGGCTGGAAGACGCTTCGCACCGAGGCGCATCGCTACGTGGCTGAAGCCAGCGGCAGGGAATCGCTGTTCGACCTGGCGCGCGACCCGCATGCGTATCGCGACGTCAGTGGTGAACAGGCGTACAAGCCGCTGCTGGCGGAGATGCGCCACCGCCTGATTCAGCGCCTGATCACGCGCGAACGCCCGATTCCGCGCTCCTGGGCCTACTGATTGCGCGGGCTCACGGATTGGAGACACACCTATGACCCACTCTCAGCCAGTTTCGCCTGGAATGCCGGAGGACGTCAACGACGCAGACGCACACCTCATTGAGGCAGCCCGACCCCTGATTGAGCTAGCGGTGGAAGAGGACATCGGTCCCGGAGATGCCACCAGCGAGGCGGTGCTTCCCTCGGGCCTGACGCTGCGAGCCCGAATCGTAGCCAAGGCCGAGGGCGTGATAGCTGGGCTACCTGTCGCCCGAGCAGTGTTCGCTCGGGTGGACCCTGCGCTGCGGTTCACGGCCCACGCCCAAGACGGCGACGCTGTGCGACCAGGAGATGTCATTGCCGTGATCGAGGGGCCCGGACGACCGATGCTGGCCGCGGAGCGAACAGCGCTGAACTTCTTGCAGCGACTCTCCGGCATCGCGACGCTGACACGTCGGTTCGCCGACGCTGTCGCAGGAACCGACGCCACGATCCTGGACACGCGGAAGACCCATCCGGGTTTCCGCGCGCTCGAGAAGTACGCGGTTCGGATGGGTGGTGGCCGGAACCACCGGATGAGCCTCTTCGATATGCTGCTGATCAAGGACAACCACATTGAGGCCGCAGGATCGATCACCGCAGCCGTCGAGCGGGCCCGTGCTCTTCATCCCGAGCTGCCTTGCGAGGTGGAGGTCAAGAACCTCGATGAGCTTCGCGAGGCGTTGGGCCTCGACGTTGACCGCATTATGCTCGACAACATGAGCCTGGACGACATAAGAGCCGCGGTAGCGCTGACTGCCGGCAGCGTGGACATTGAGGCCTCCGGCAACGTCGACCTGGAACGGGTTGCCTCCATCGCTGCCACTCGTGTCGACTTCATATCGGTGGGAGCGCTTACTCATTCGGCGCCCGCGCTTGACATCAGCATGGATGTGGATCCTGTCGAGCCGGCCCCTGGCGGCCCATCTGACCCCGCGGGCGCCGGTCTCGAGGCCCGGATCTGGACGGCGAAGAAGGCTCTCGGAACATCGGTCGTCATTCTGGGCCACCACTACCAGCGGGACGAAGTGATCCAGTTTGCGGATTTCCGGGGGGATTCTCTCAAGTTGGCGCGCGACGCCGCTGGCAGCCGGGAGGCCCGCTACATCGTCTTCTGTGGCGTCCACTTCATGGCTGAGACAGCGGCGATCCTGGCGCACGACGGGCAGACCGTGCTGATCCCGGACCTATACGCCGGCTGTCCGCTGGCTGAGATGGCGAATTTGGCGGAGGTCGAGGCGGCCTGGCGGCAACTGGGCGAGGTGATGGACGTCGAGCGCGAGGTTATGCCCGTGACGTATGTGAACTCGGCTGCGGATCTGAAGGCTTTCTGCGGAGATCACGGCGGGCTGGTATGCACATCGTCCAATGCCGGAGCCGCGCTGGCCTGGTCGCTCGCACGGCGGCCCCGGGTCCTCTTCTTCCCTGACCAGCACCTCGGGCGCAACACCGCGAAGCGCAGTCAGATCCGGCTCAGCGAGATGGCCGTATGGAATCCGTTGAGACCTCTTGGCGGCGCCGACCCCGATGCGCTGGCCAGCGCCCGGATCATTCTCTGGTTGGGCTGGTGCAGCGTGCACCAGAGATTCCTCCCGGAAGACGTGATCTCCTGGCGCGAACGCGTGCCAGACGTTCGCGTAATCGTGCATCCCGAGTGTATGATGGAAGTCGTGGATCTGGCCGATGAGGCGGGCTCGACGTCGTACATCATTCAGCGAGTATCGGAGTCACCCCCGGGCACCAAGTGGGCCATCGGAACCGAGTGGAATCTGGTGAACCGTCTGAGGCAGGAGCACCCCGATCAGTTGATCGACTCCCTATCGCCCCGGCCAAGCCGCTGCGGCACGATGAACCGCATCACGGTGAGGAAGCTGGCGCAGGTGATGGAGGGGCTAGTCCAGGGAGCCGTCACGAACGCGGTCACTGTCCCACCGAATGTGGCAGAGTCGGCGCGGCTCGCACTGAGCCGGATGCTGGAGCTATAGCTGTGGACGGAATCGAGAGCGACGTACTCATTATCGGATGCGGCATCGCTGGCGCGGCCGCGGCCTTGCGGCTTGCCCAAGACCGACGGCGGCAGATCACGGTCATCACACGCACGGCGCAACCTGACGAGAGCACCTCGCGATACGCGCAGGGAGGGATCGTTACGCTCGGCCACGATGATAGTGCCGCCAGCCTGGTAGAGGACATCCTCGCTGCGGGCGCAGGGCTCAGCCTCCCCGCTGCGGCGCGCATCCTGGCGGACGAGGGTCCGCAGCTTGTGCGAGATATTCTCATCGGCGCAGTAGGCACATCGTTCGATCGAGACGCGGATGGCCAGCTCGCGTACGGACGTGAGGCGGCCCATTCGCGACCAAGGATCCTGCACGTCGGCGACGCCACGGGCAAAGCGATCAGCGACGCTATGCTCTCGGCCCTGCGGCGGCAGCCCAACGTCGGCCTGGTGACCCGGACGACTGCAGTCGACCTAATCACGTTCCCCCACCACGCCCGCGTCCCGCTCGCTGTCTACGAGCCAATTGCCTGCCACGGTGCGTA
>JAUVSX010000274.1 GCA_030596915.1 Chloroflexota bacterium
ACGATGATTTCTGAGAATGCCTCCATCGACACGGGGTCATTCAATGGCGGAGGCGGTCTGTTTGTCAGGTTCGGCACGGCCAACCTCTCTGGCGCCGAGATTGTCAGCAACACTTCACGCTGGAACGGTGGAGGCTTGCTCGTGATGCAAGGGCACTTGTCAATCGACGGTGGGAAGATCGCCGGAAATGCGGCCCACCTTAGGGGAGGAGGGATCTACGGCGACACGGGGGCAAGTGTCATACAATCAGGGGCGACACTGGTGGCCGGTAACGTCGCGACTGGCACGGGCGCCTTCGACGGCGGCGGCGGTATGTGCGTCTGGGAAGGAAGTGCGACACTCGCTGGCGCGACGGTCAAGTCTAATGCGTCCCACGGTAACGGCGGGGGTGGCGGCATACACGTTGCCGAAGGCGGCCGGCTGACAGCGACTGCGACGGCCGTCGTCAACAATGAGGCTACGTCTAGTCCGGGTGGTGGCGTCCTCAACAAGGGTCACACGACACTAATGAACTCGACAGTCTCGGCCAACGCTGCAGCGGCCGGCGCCGGCGGGCTGCACAACCTGAGCGGGGCTATGACGGTGACTTTCGCGACGATTGTCGGCAACACCAGCGCCGACGTCGAACCGGGGGACGGGCTTTACGTGGTGGATGGCAGCCTGGCGCTTCTCAACACGATCATCGCTGACAATGGCTTGACAAGCTGCATGGCGGTCACCGGTACGCTCATATCACTGGGTTACAATCTCGACGATGGCACGAGCTGCGACTTGCGCGCCACGGGCGACGTCACCGATACAGACCCGCTCCTCGGGCCTCTGATGATGGAGCATGAGACGTGGGTCCACCCACTGTCGGAGAACAGCCCGGCGGTAGACACGGGGACGTGTGTATCGGGCATTGGCGTGGACCAGAGAGGGGCAAGGCGACCTCACCGCGCCGATTGTGACATCGGTGCCTATGAGTTGGAGGGTCCGAGCGTGTATCTGCCGCTCGCAATCCGGACACCGTAGCTGCAACGGGGAAGGTACAGAATGGCCAACATCGACACCAGCGTAACGTATGCCGGCCCGCGAGCCGATTTCGCTTCACTTACCGGCAGCCCGTTCTGGGGCCTCAGCATCGACGAGGTCGTCAGTAGGATCAAGCGGCGGGGCTGGACGCACAACTCGGGTGCAAGGATCCTTACACCCTACGGAATGGGCCCTCTCGTGCATCACTTCACGACGCCGTCGGGCCGTGACGTTATCTGGATCCCCGCCTACGGTGTGATCGAGGGCGAGAAGATGTTTGGCCCGGTGCAAATCCACAAGGCGTACTGGCTCCTGTGGCAAGCCGGCGTGCGCGTGCTGCTCATTGGGGGCACCAGTGGCACAAACGACTGGCGGGATCCGGCCGGCGAGGCGACGGTGCGCCCCGGCGATTTCATCGTGCCGTGGAGCTTCTATCCAGACAGGGATATGCCCGGGACGCTCCCCGGCACCGAGATGGCGACAGGCTATCTGCCCAATTTTGCATTCCTCAAGGATCCTTTCTGCCTCACGCTGGGCCGGATTCTGGCTGACAAGGCGCGCGCTGAGCTGGCCCCCCACCCCTTCCCCAGGGTGCACGAGCCGTCCCAGGTGAAAGTCTCGCTCCGCAATCCCTACCTCGGCACCTTCGAGACGGAGTTCGAGACGGCCGTCTGGCGGACGACGACCAGACTGGTATCGGAGGACGAGGCATTCCCGCACGTCATGATCCACGGCGACTGCATCTCGCCTGTGCTCGCTCGCCGGATGGGCATCCACCTGGGCTACTATCACATCGCCGTCAACTGGGTCGAGGGACACCCTGCGACCCAGGAGGCGATCACAGACACCCTCGACCGGCTGTACCTCGACGTACTGCCCCAGGTCTGCCTGGAGATGGAACTCGACCTGCTGGCGACGCTCGATGTACCCGTAGATTGCACGTGCGCCGAGAATCTGGTCGAGCGTCCCGCCATCTACATGGAGGCGATTACACGGGCGCGGTAGCGAGCACGGCCTTGGCCCCGATACAGACCGTTGCCGGCGCAGACCCAGCCGCCTCTCTGTGGTCCCGCTGCTGCTGGTCGCATCCAGGCGCCTCCAGCATCGTAGCGCTCTCGCAGAGGGACGGGACCGCCTCGCAGCACGTGGAGACTCCTACCAGGCGTACGTACCGCAGATACCCCCGTACTTCACGTTCCTCTGATACGGCAGCGAGAGTATGAAACGAATCTGCGTCTATTGCGGCTCAAGCCCTGGCGCGAGGCCCGAATATGTGGAGGCGGCGAGCTGCCTTGGCACGGTGCTGGCGAACCGCGGCATCGGGCTTGTTTATGGGGGAGCGAGCGTCGGCGTGATGGGGGAGATTGCGCGGTCCGCCGTTGCTTCGGGGGGCAACGTCATCGGGGTTATGCCCCAGGCCTTGGCGGCGACCGAGGTAGCGTTCAAGGAGCTGGCCGATCTGCGCGTAGTTGATTCGATGCACGAGCGCAAGGCGCTAATGGTCAAGCTGTCCGACGGCTTCATCGCGCTGCCGGGTGGCCTCGGCACGCTGGAGGAGTTCTTCGAGGTGCTGACCTGGGCGCAGTTGGGGATGCACGCCAAGCCCTGTGGACTGCTGAATGTGAGCGATTACTTCGGCAGGCTGATGGCTTTTCTCGACCACGCGGTCGATGAGCAGTTCGTCCAGGCTGTGCACCGCTCGAGCGTGCTGGTGGATGAGAGCCCCGAGGGGCTGCTGGACCAGTTCGAAGCCTTTCAACCGGTACAGGCAGACAAGGCAGCGTGGGCGCTGAGGTTGAGCAGTCGCTAAAGCCGGCGACTGTCCGCACCCTGCCCAGGTTCCCTCACACCGATGCCCACCAGACCGGACGCAAGGAGACGCCGGCGTGCCCAATCTACTCTTCGGAGACGCACAGTTCGAGGACGAGGAGTTCCGGGACCTCGTGCTCGATCGCCAGGATGTCGGCTACACGGATTTCCGCGAGTGCACTTTCGTGCGCTGCTCACTCCGCGAGACGGTCCTCCGTGGCTGCCGACTCCTCGGCTGCACCTTCCGTGAGTGCGACCTGTCGCTCGCACAGGTACGGGATTGCTCACTCAGGAACACTCGCTTCGAGCACTCCAAGGTGATCGGCATCAACTGGGCTGCGGCAGCTTGGCCCAACGGCAAGCCGCTGTTCCCATCCGTCGACTTCGCCGACTGCGCGATCAGTTACTCTACCTTTATCGGCCTCAGGCTCAATGGCATCAGCATCGTCCGGTGTGTTGCCAGGGATGTAGACTTCACCAATGCGGACCTGACAGGCGCGGACTGCCGGCACACTGATTTCGCCGACAGCCTGTTCTTCCACACGAACTTGACGGAGGCCGACTTTTCCGGCGCGACGAACTACATCATCAGCGCGACGCTCAATACGTTGAAAGGGACGAAGTTCTCCTTCCCAGATGCTCTGGACTTGCTGCGGGCTCTCGACATCGTTCTGACGGACTAGGCGGAAGTCCCGCGACGGGCGGTTGCTCCCGATCGGACGCAGCACGCAATACAGACAGCGTCGTGCGTCAAGCCGGTTTCTGCGTGACCCGCGCCTGGCGAGGATCTCATAGTGGCCCACGATCAGTTCAGGACGCCAACGCCACGCTCGGACGTGGCGTGCCGGACGACGAGCCGGATCGCGACTGATACCCAATCACACGTTGCCAGTGAGAGACGATAGCATCCCAAGCACGGATTTGCACGGCCAACCAACCAACGGCGCCATGGACCAACCCAACACCGAGTGGAGGAGGACTGCCTGGATGACGCAAGGTCGGGAACCGGGTTTGCTTGATCGCGCCCAAGCCGTTGGAGGCTACCGGCCCATCGGGGAGCTACTGCCTTCGACCTGGTCGGAGGGCGCGGTATGTGCGAATGGCATCCGCCACCACACCTATCGCACGGGAGGGGCCAAACCCCCGCTCTTGCTGCTCCACGGATTCCTCGAAGGAGCGCTCTCGTGGCTGCGAACGGCGCGCGCTCTAGAGAGCGAATACGACGTGGTTATGGTGGACGCCCGAAGCCACGGGCTGTCCGAGCGCACGCCGGACCACTTCTCGCAAGACCTGCTGACCGACGACGCGGTGGCCATTCTGAGGGCTATGAAATTGGCTCCGTGCAGAATGCTCGGCTTCTCACAGGGAGGCGCAACGGGCATCCACGTTGCCGCAGGCCATCCTGAGCTAGTTCACTCCCTCGTTGTTGCCGGTTGGGGCGAAGGGGGCGAGGTGCGGACTGACTTCACTCAGTCAGAGGGCTACCAGGCGTGGTACCGCGGCTACCTGTCGTGGCTCGAGGCGCTGAAGGCTCAGAGCCACGAGGAGCGGATGGTGTCAGCCCTCGAGCAGCTCCCGCCAGGCGCTCCCCTGCTGCCGGAGGACGAGTACGTCCCCTGGGTCGAGGACTGCGCGCGCCTCGACCTCGATCTCGTCAGACTGGGTGACAAGCTGTGGGCGGACGTGGGTCAGCGCGGAGCGGAGATGGTTGCCGACCTGCGTCAGGTGGCATGCCCCACGATGATCGTGAAGAGCGAGATGTTCCCGAGGCGCGACGCTCCACCCGGGATGCGCGAGGAACAGTCTGACCAGCCTAACGTGCGCATTGTTCGATTCACCAACACAGGCCATCTGATCCACCGGGAGCAGTTCGATCACTTCATCGCCCTGGTGAGGGACTTTTTCAGCAAGGCGGGGAGGTTTGCTACTGCCGGCCCGCCTCAACCAGATTGGGCTTGACTGGAGGTCGGCAAGTGAGCGGATCCATGATCAGAGTCCTGATACCTGGCGACGAAGCTGCGCTGGAGGCGTTTCTCCTGCCTCTCATCGAGACATCGATGTTCTTGATTGGCAACAGCCGCATCTCGGGCCTTGTCGACACGGGCAAGCCATACGAAGGCACGTACGCGGCCGTGTTCGAGGATGGGAAGATCACCGCTGTTGTCACGCACTACTGGAACAGAGCTCTCATCTTCCAGGCGCCGACGCACCTGCACCAGCTATGGCGAGCGGCCGCCCGCGCATCCCACCGCCTGCTCGGTGGGCTGATTGGCCCGGCCGCCCCGGTCTCCGCGGCCACCGACGCCCTCGGGGTTGGCGCTGCGCGCGCGCCGATGGCCGCGCCTGCGCGG
>JAUVSX010000196.1 GCA_030596915.1 Chloroflexota bacterium
ATGCCGTACACGTTTCTCCTGTTCATGGCCCTTCCCTCCTCTTGCTGCGTTGTCTTCACCCTCTAGACGCCCTGGCGGGCTGCAGGGTTCCCGGGTCAGTATCCAGACGCCAGCCGATCGATCAGGCGGCGAGGCAGCTTGCGGCCGCGCATCCGCCCTTGGACTTCCTCGATCGGATACTCTACACGGCAGACCTCCCAGGTATCTGCGTCTGTGTCCAGGATTGCGTAGCTGGCTCGTGGATCACCATCGCGCGGCTGTCCAACACTGCCTGGGTTGACCATCATGGTTCGCGAATCGATCTCTATTCGGTCAGAGGGCTCGGGAAGGACGATGTGGCATCGTCGGCGCTCCCCATCGAGCACGAACATCAGGGGGATATGCGAATGGCCAAGAAGGCACACCCCAGTTGTGAAATGGTCGAAGTTGGCGAGAGCAACCTGGGTATCGAGCACGTACTCCCAGATCGGCTCGCGGGGGCTGGCGTGCACGATGGTGAACCCATCCGACTCCGCCCGGGCCGGTAGCTCACCCAGGTACGCGTGGGATTCCTGCGTGAGCTCCTCTCGCGTCCAGGCGCTGGCGATGCGGGCTTCGCGGTTGAAGCTCCTGAGGTCCAGCTTGCCCAGTACGGCCCAGTCGTGGTTGCCGGCCAGGCAGGCACCAGGCAATCCGCGGACCCTCTCAATGCATTCGTTCGGATCCGGGCCGTACCCTACCAGATCGCCCAGGCACCACACCTTGTCGTAGGGGGCAGTGTCCGCCAGCACCGCCTCAAGGGCGAGCAGATTGGCGTGGATATCGGACATCACCAAATAGCGCACAGCGCGTCTGTTCCTTGTGAGCGGAGGACTCTCGTGATCAAGGGACTCTGAAGTGCCGGAATTATACCCAGCCTCACACGAAGAGGCCATGCCGCATTGCAGCAACTGCCACCCGCCGTCCCCCGTGCGCACCTACTACATGCCCCCGGCGGCGCGCCTCTGCAACCTACCGTCCTCGGCGGGCCCTCTGCAACCCGCCGTCCTCGGCGGGCCTTTGCCGCATGTCGTTTGGCTGTACAATGGCGGCCGTGAAGGCCACCACACTCCGCCGCGCGCTCCTGGCAACCATCGTGATCACTTACGTCGCGATTGGCGTCCTGTACGCGGTTTTCACGCCTACGTGGCAGGTCCCGGACGAGCCTGCCCACTACAACTATGTCGAATCCCTGGCCGAGGGCGAGGGCTTCCCGCTCCTGGAACCGGGCGACTACGACCAGGAGCTGCTGGCGGAACTCACCTCGCGACGATTCCCGCCGGGTCTTTCGGTCGAGTCGCTAGAGTATGAGGATCACCAGCCGCCGCTATACTACCTGCTCGCTACCCCGATCTTCTTGCTCTTCGACGGCGCCCTGTTGCCGCTGCGTCTATTCTCGGTGAGCCTCGGAGCCATTCTATTGCTCGTCGCCTACGCCACAGTACAGGCCGTTTTCCCGGCACAGCCCAGCGTGGCCCTCGCAGCGACCGCATTCATCGCCTTCCTGCCCCAGCACGTCGCGATGACCGCGGGAGTGAACAACGACGTGCTCGGCGAGCTCGTCGTCGCGTGTGCGCTCTGGCTGCTGGTGCGCTACGTAGGCGCGGAGGCCGACCGGCCGTGGCCCGTGGGCGTGCTGCTGGGCGCTGCTCTGCTGACCAAGACAACGGCCTACGTCAGCCTGGGCACAGCCGTATGCGCCGTGGCAATCCGCTGGCGAAGAGAGGGCCGGGGCTGGCGTTGGGCGCTGGGACAGACCGCCTGGATGCTTGTCCCAGCCGTGCTCCTATCGGGGTTCTGGTTCGCACGGAATGGGCTGACCTACGGTTGGCCGGACCTGCTCGCGCTAGGGCGCCACGAGGACGTTGTCGCCGGCCAGCCTCGCACAATCGAATGGCTCATGGAGATGGGACCGGCGGGGCTGCTGTACCAGTTAGTCCGTACCACGTTCCAGAGCTTCTGGGGGCAGTTCGGGTGGATGGGCGTGCTACTTCCCACGCGGGTCTACCAGGCGCTGGCGTTCCTTGACCTTCTCCTCCTGGGCGGCTTTCTCTGGTGGCTGCTCGACCGCCGCCGTCCGAGACTGGGTCCGACCCAGCGCGCAGCCCTATCACTGATGGCGGTCTCGTGTCTTCTCACCGTGCTCGCGTTCACGTGGTACAACCTGAGTTTCGTGCAGCACCAGGGGCGCTACCTCTTCCCCGCCCTCATTCCCATCGCGACTGCGGTTGCTCTAGGCCTGCTGCAACTGGCGTCAGTGCTGCCGAAGCCACTGCGCGGTTGGGCGGTCACGGCCGTCTTGATTGCGCTGGCGCTGTTCGACGTCTACGTGCTGTTTCGGGTGATCGTGCCGGCCCTGGCGCGGTGATCGATGGGCCTGTTGACCCCCGGATTGGGCGGCGAGGCCAGGGCGAAGAGAGGCCGCTATCAACGCAGAGGCGCGAAGGCGGCGGAGTCGCAGAGGTTTCTCCTTGCGCCTCTGCCGCCTTCGCGCCTTCACGTTGTCTTTTCAGGCGTGCCTCGTCGATAGGTGGTCCAGTAGCGCTCGGCCGGCTGGCCCCCGCCAATGCACTCCGCGAACGTGCGAATCCGCTCGCCCATCTCCTCGACACCAGACCAGAAGGTGCTGATCTGCGAGCGATAGCAGGCCACGGCAGCGATCTTGGCCTGTAGCGCCTCTTCCGAGAGCGTCGCCACCTCCGCCTGCCAGTCCCTGCCCGCGACCGCGGTCGCCAGTTCCTCCTCTTCCTCAGCGTAGGGGAAGTCCTCGTAGTAGGCAAGGCGGCGACCGCTGCGGCGCGCTGCCTGGTGCACGATGCGATGGTCGACGTGGTGGCCGAGCCCCAACGGCGCATAGAGGGTACCCGACGAGGCCATGGGTAGCGCCGCCAGGCGCAGCGCGAGTTCCCCGATCAGCTCCTCGTCGGATGGGTGGATCCCTCCCCACAGTGACTCCTCGCTGGCGTAGGGAAAGCCATCGCACGGCGTCTGTCGGTAGATACAATCGGTGTAGGGCCAATGCAAGGCCTCCGCGCCGAGGAGCGCAAGCGCCGCCATATCCTCCTCCTGACGCGTGATCGCCGCGTCATCCGGATGCCCCCATCGGGCGTGAAGCCCCTGAGCGAAAGGAGAGAGGGGTGCGTCGCGGGCGGGCGTTCCAGCGAACACGGTCACGACGAGTGGCCGCTCTCCCGCCCGTACCTGGTCCCAGATTCGGCCCCCGCACGAATACACGACATCGTCGAGGTGGGGGGAGACGTAGACCGAGGTCCGGCCCCCTCCCCATCGCGCCTCCGGCGCGCCCCCTCCTCCGCGAAACGGGGGAAGGGAGGGGGCCTCCTGACCGCAAGACGCGGCGATACTGCTGAGGACGGTGGGCAGACCGCGGAGGACGTCCTGGTTGGTGAAGCGTATCACGCGATAGTTCGGCCGTCCCAGGCACTCAGTTCGGTGTCTGTCATGCTCGACCCGTCCCTTGTGGATAGGACCATCGACTTCGACTACGAGCCTGTGCTCTACGCAACAGAAGTCGACAATGAAGCGGTCTATCGGGTGCCGGCGCCGGAAGTGAGGCCCACCCAAGCGGTGGCTCCGCAGGTGGCGCCAGAGAACTCGCTCAGCGGGTGTCATCTCCTGACGCAGTTCGCGTGCACGCTCCTGCACCGCGACCGTCGTTCGCCAGTGGCGCCTGGGCTTCCTCATCGGCCCCCTTCCCCTCCCTCGTGGGACCGGAGAGGGGCTAGGGGTGGGGGCGCCTTGCGCGAGTCGTGCGTCTGGAGTATAATTCGCCGTCGGTGCAAAAGAGCGGGAGGTAGACACCGCATGCCCTTGTACGAGTACCAATGTGATGAGTGCGGCATACGCTTCGAGCGGCGGCAGCACATGAGCGATGATGCGATCACCAAGTGCCCCGAATGTGGGGGCAGCGTGCATCGCCGGTACTTTCCTGTAGGTATCGTCTTCAAAGGCTCGGGTTTCTACGTCACCGACAACCGATCGAAGAAATCGACAACACGAAAGCCCACCGAGAAACCAGCGGAGACATCCGAGACGAGCACAAGTAAGGCCGAGAGCACAAGCTCTAGCAAGAGCAGCGGTGGGAGCAGCACCGACTAGGCGCACTCGGCGGGCGCGCAGGAGCCAGACACACCAAGAATCGGGCGTGGCACTCAGTGCCGCGCCCGGTCTGCGTTTGGCCCATCGTCTATAGCTGGAAGCCGCCGCTGGCACGAATGACCTTCTGACGATAGTCGGTCACGAACGTGAGCAGCTTCCTCTTCAGCTTGCGCCATTCAACCGAACCCAAGATTTCCTGCAGGCTCTCCAGGTCCTCGGTCACGCCCCCCGTCAGAATCTGGGGTTCGTCGCCATAAGCCGTGTACCAGGCGTCGGGGGGCTTGACGCCAAGCTTCATCAACCCCGGGCCGAACTCCTGGACGACGAACTCGAAGTACTCGCTCTCCTTGCCCGGGCGAATATCCCAGGACATCAACAGCTTGTACATTCTACGGACACCCCAGGCGACTCATTGCCTGCTCTGCCTGCGACCGCCAGTCAGATGGAACCTCCATTGCCAGGAACGCCTCGTAGGCCGCGCAGGCCTTCTCAGCCTCGCCGCTCCGACGATACGCCTCGGCCAACGCGTAGTGCGCCTCCGGAAACCTTCCAGCCTTGCTGATCGCTCGCTCCAACACGTCGATCGCCGCGGCGTGGTCTCCCTCCTGAATATGGACGTTGCCGAGACCAATGAGCGCCTCCGGCATGTCGGGCTCCAGCTCCAATGCCGTCTCGAATTCCGAGACCGCCTGGTGCATCAGGTCACCATCCGGGGCTGCCGCATCGAGCCCTTGTAGAGCCATCTGCAGGTACGTGGCGCCCAACTGGTAGTGGGTTTCGGGATCGCCGGGATCGAGCTCCAGTGCCTTGAGAAACTCGCCGACAGCCGCCTGAAAATCCTGCACTTGATAATAGGTCGCGCCCAGGTTGTGATGGGCAACTGCGCTGTCTGGATCGAGTTCGAGCCCCTCCGCAAACGCATCGATGGCCTCGCTGAACTGGTTCGCGTGGTTGTAGACCTGCCCGAGCAGGAAGTGGGCCTCACTATTCTCGGGCTCGGCCTTCAGGACTGTCTCCGCCTCGGCCCTCGCGGCGTCCAGTTGCCGCGCCTCGACCAGCGAACGCCCTAGCCAAAGATGGGCAGAAATATGATCGGGATCGAGCTCCGCGGCGCGCGCGAGGAACCTGCGAGCCTGATCGTACTCCTCCTTCTCGTAGTAAGCACGCCCGAGCCAGTACGCCGGCTCCGCCAGGCCCGACGCTCCCTCTGCGGCCACGGCCAATCTCGCCAGCGCATTCGATTCGCCGTCCTCGTCCTTCACCTTACGATAGGTCTGGAGCAACCAGAACCACCCCGCCTCGCCAAGGTCGCCCCCGCGCGCCGCCTGTTCAAGGTCCGCAAGGATTCGGCCAGCGTTCCGCTCATCGCCGGACTCGTTGTAGGCCCGGTGGAGGAGGTGATACGCCTCCGCCCAGTCTGCGTGCTCCTTGACGACCGCCTCGAGCTCATCGATTGCTTCGGCATACTGCCGGGCGTTCACCTGGGCGCGGAAGTCATCCAGGTCAGGTTCTGCCGAGGCTGCCTGGCGCGCGCACCCGGCCGCCAGGACGACACCCAACAGGACCACAGCCAGGAGCAGCGCCGCGTGGAGCCAACGCCGCCCGGGGCGACGCCGCCCGGGGCGACGCCGCCGGGAGCCGCCCCGACGGATACCCTCCAGACGAGCGGGCGCAGTTGGCTGAGTCCCCTCGGTCCTCACGCTAGCCTCCGTCCTTGTTCCTGGGCTTGAGAACGACAAACTCCGTCTCCTCCGAGATGCTGCTCTTCGTAACCTTCAGCCTGTCCTGGATCTCCAGCTTCTCCAGCCCGACCTCTTTGCGAAAGCGCTCCAGGCTGCCCAGATCCTTCGCCAGGCCGGGGATCTTGTAGTACATCGGGATGACGATGCCAGGTTCGAAGAGGCTTATGACTTCAGATGCCTGGGCCGGGGTCCGATTATCACCCCCTCCCACCGGTACCAGCAGTACGTCAACAGTGCCGAGGTCCTCAACCTGTGATTGCGTCGGTACGTGGCCCAGGTATCCGAGGTGGCAGATAGTCAACCTGCCGAAGTCGAACGCAAACAGCGTGTTCAGCCCGCGCAGCGCGCCCATCTTACCGTCGGCGAAGGTGCTGATGCCGGTTACGAACACATTGCCGGTCTCCTACTCACCAGGGCCATCGAGGAGCTTGAAAGGACCGCGCGCGCCGGCGACGTAGCGGC
>JAUVSX010000506.1 GCA_030596915.1 Chloroflexota bacterium
CCAATGCGGCCTATCGGAGACGCCCCCGGGACAGTGGCTTGGCGCACTGTGGGACGGTGCCTTGGAGCAATCGGCAGAAGCGCAACGTGCCACGTGTAGCCGCGGATTCCATTCCGCGTCCGGCTGGCTGGTGCGGCCTAGCGGCGGCGCCCCCGGGACGGTGGCTTCGAGCAATCTGGGATGGTGCCTTGGAGCAAAGGGGGGAGAAGCGCAACGTGCGACTAACTGCCCGCGGATTCCATTCCGCGTCTGACTGGCCAATGCAGCTCATAGGCGACGCCCCCGGGACGGTGGCTTGGCGCATTGTGGGACGGTGGCTTGGCGCAGTGGCGGGAAGGACGGAACGTGCAACGCACCAAAGGCAGGTGCATCGCACGGCTAGGAAGGGAACATCGCCATTGGGAATGGCTCGCCGTGCCCGGGATAGATGATGTTGATCTCCAGACCTCTCAGCCTGTCGATACTGGCCTCCATAGCAGCCCGGTTGTCTACGAGGGAGTTGGAAGCTGGATTCTCACGGTTCTCGAGCAGGTCACCGCAGAACAGGTCGCCAGACGCTGTCAGGATTCCAATCGAGCCCTTTGAGTGGCCAGGCAGGCTGAGAACGGTGGCCTCGAGACCGTGCTGCGTGAGATTATACCCATCCTCGACGAGCAGATCAGGCTCGAACCTATCCCGCTTCCTCAACCCGTAGAGAAGATTGGCTGCCAGTCTGACGACGACACTGCCCAGTTCCCGGTTCAGGAACATATCGCCGCGCTCGACCATGCCAGCATCATCAGGATGCATGGCTGCCTTCGTACCGAACTTCTCCCTGATGTAGGCACAGTTACCCGCATGATCGAAGTCGCCGTGCGTCAGGACGATCAGGTTCAGATTGCCCTGCCGGCAGCCCGCGCCATCGAGCCCTGCCTCAAGCTCGGCGCGCCTGCCTGCGCTCCCCGTGTCAATCAGAACGAAGCCGTTTCCGGTCTCGACCAGGTAGCAGTTTGCGCTACCCATCCCAAACGGTAGCGACGTTTCGATCCTTCTGATCCCCTTCGGCACGGTTACCCCCAAATTGCTGATCTGCTTCCGCCCCGCCTCGTCGCGGCGCTCGGGAACAGGGCGCCGACAACGACCGATCCAAGTCGCTCCCAACAGGAAACGCGAAAGATGGCGTCAGCGGCGAGGTGCGGACGGCATCGCGATGATCTCAGTCACCCGCATCCGAAACAGATCCTCGTGCCCGAAGGCCCGGACAGCCACCGCTGTGTCCGCACCCCGACCTGAACCACCCAGCGATATCACGTGGGCGCCAGCCTTTAGCAGACCAGTCTCGACGCACATCGCGGCCACCTGGAGGGCAACCTTGAACCCCTGGCTCACGATGCGCCAGGCATTGACCACGTCCGGGCGCAGATCGTCGAGCATCGGCACAACGGGTTGGTCGGGAAGGAATTGCACCCCCATCGACCGGCACTCGGCGGCCACCTCCGGATCCAGGGGACGGTGCCGATCCCACAAGTGGGGCTGGAATGGCACCGCGATCAGGCGGACCGCCGTTCCCTCGAACACGTGTGCCGCCTCGCGCGCCGTCCTACCTGAGGACGATGTCACGAGTACTGCCTCCGGTCCGAGTTCGAGCGCGCGCGCCCGTGCCGCGCGAAGTGTCGCCTCGGTTTGCTGGGGACCGCCCTGCGCGAAGTACAAGGTAGGTTTGTTCGTCATCATTCGGCATCCTCCCGCGAATCGCTTACTCGCAGCCCGTCAACCGCACTAAGAACGGTCACGACCTCCGCACGCTCACTCCAGCCCGTGCCGCTGGAGCAGCTCGGAACTGCCCAGAATCACATCCGTAGGGCCGTCCGCTACCTTGATGCCGCCATCGAGCACGACAGTGCGCTCGAACACGTCCGCTACGAGGCGCAGGTCGTGCGTGGCGACCACCAGGGTGTGGGGCAGCGAGCGCATGTACTCAATGAGCCTACGCCGGGTTCGCGGATCGAGACCCGCGGTAGGCTCGTCCAGGATCAGCAGATCGGGCGCCATCGACAGCACGGTCGCGATTGATGCCCGCTTCTTCTCGCCCAGGCTAAGATGGTGAGACAGCCGCTCCTCGTACCCTTCCAAGCCGACGCGGGCAAGGGCGGCGGCCGCGCGCCGGCGCACCTCGTCCTCCGAGAGCCCGGCGTACAACGGCCCAAAGGCCACGTCCTCGAAGACCGTCGGTGAGAAGAGCTGGTCATCCGGGTCCTGGAATACCAGGCCCACTCGCGAGCGCAGCGCTTTGACGTTGCCGTCGACGAGCTCCTCATCGAACAGTCGTATCCTGCCCTCTCCCCTGAGGAGCCCGGTCATCAACAGGATCAACGTCGATTTGCCGGCACCGTTCGGACCGACGAGGGCGACCTTCTCACCGTGACCGATGGCGAGGCTGAGACTATGCAGAGCTTGGCGCCCGTCCGGGTACGCGAAGCTCAGATCGATCACGTCGATGCAGCACGTCATCAGCGCCCCACCACCCGTCCCAGGACAAGTACGGCGACGAGCACGCCCGCAGCGAGCACACCCACCGCAACGTCAGCGGGGCGTAGCGCGGGAGCGCTGAGCGCGCGCACCTCCCCATCGTACCCCCGCGCGACCATCGCATCGTAAATACGCTCGCTGCGCTCGTAGGCGCGAATGAACAGGCTGCCGGCCATTCCCCCCGTGACGCGCGCCCGCCACGCTACGCTCCCCCCTCCTCGTCCGGAACGCACGACCGATCTCGCCTCCCG
>JAUVSX010000051.1 GCA_030596915.1 Chloroflexota bacterium
AGGCCCTCAGCCGTTACGCCCACCGCGTCCCCGCCAAGCGGGATCAGTGAGACCGTATCGCCCGGCCGCCCGGAGATCGTGACGTCGCTTTCACCCTCCTGGATCAAGAATGCGGTCTCCCCACCACCAACGATGCTGACATCGATCCCGCGGAGCTCTGGCAAGGCCAGCAGGAGGAGATTCGCGACCGTTTGGTCCAGACGCCCTCCCAGGGCCGCCAGGACGATCACGCTTGTCGCTCCCGCGTCTGCGGCGTGACGAAGCGCCAGCTCCAGATCAGTCTCGTCCTTGCGAGCCGGATAGGCGATGGTCAGCGCCCCGGCCGCCTCAGCGCGGGCCCTGTCGAGCGGAGAGAGCGAATCCAGATCCCCGACGATCACGTGCGGAACCACGCCAGCAGCCAGGGCATGCCCGGTCCCACCATCCACGGCAATGATACAGTCCTCGGGCCGCAGGAGCTCCCGCGCCTCATCCAGATCGCGAAAATCCCCGTTCGCGAAGATCACGGTTCGCATATGCGTGTCACCACAGGTTGCATCGCAAAGAGGCCGCCCTGACCAGCGGGGCGGCCTCTTCCACATCCTCGACGCTCTCCCTCCGCTGGCATTACCCAGATCAGGTTCTACGAGTCAGTGCCGGTGGTCGACGACCAGGGCACCCTCTCAGCCTGGCTCCCCAGGCTCCCCGAGACAGAATGATTCTATTGGACTACAGGTCGATTGTACTAGGCTTTTGCTGAATCGTCAATGCTGACACTCGATACCTGGCCGAGCTAGTCGGGAATCGGCGCCGTGGGACTCACGCGCCGCATCTTCTCGATCAGCCGTCTCCGCTGCTCGGGTGTGCTCGCGTTCGCCAGACGCCGGCGCAGATACCGTAGCTTGCGCTTCCGAGTCTGCCGCCTGACCCGTTTCCTGTCCCTCTCTACTCGCATATGTCCTCCCTCAACTCATGATAGTCCTACGGATAGACCCGTTTCAGCATACGCGGAAACGGGATTGTCTCCCGCAGATGATCCAGCCCGCATATCCAGCTCACCGTCCGCTCCACGCCGAGGCCGAAGCCGGAGTGCGGAACTGAACCGTACCGGCGCAGATCCAGATACCACTCGAAGGCCTCGCGGGGTAGGCCCCATTCCCTCAGTCGCTGGATCAGCAGATCGTAGTCCGAGATGCGCTCCGACCCGCCGATGATCTCCCCGTAACCCTCAGGCGCCAGCAGGTCGACGCTCTTGGAGACCTCGGGGCGGTCGGGCCAGGGCTCCATGTAGAAGGCCTTGGCCCGTGTCGGATACCCATAGACCAGGACCGGCTTCTCGAACCGTTTGGTTAGTTCAGTCTCGTGGGGAGACCCGAAATCATCGCCCCACTCCATCGCCAGCAGTTGTCGTAGGTCCTCGTCCTCCGTCTGCTCGCGGATCTCGGCCACGACACCCACGGCCTCGTCGTAGGAGATTCGGGGAAATGGCGGCGTCACCTTCTCAAGGTAGCTGGTATCCCGTTCCAGGAGGTCCAACTCGTGGGCCCGATCGCGCAGGCAGGTCTGCACGATGTATGACACGAACTGCTCCTCGATCTCCATCAGTTGATCCAGGTCGCAGAATGCAACCTCCGGCTCGACCATCCAGAACTCGGTCAGGTGCCGTCTCGTCTTCGACTTCTCGGCCCGGAAAGTGGGGCCGAAGCAGTAGACGCGACCGAAAGCATAGATGTCCGCCTCGTTGTACAGTTGCCCCGATTGCGCCAGGTACGCGGGCTCGCCGAAGTAGTCGGTCTCGAAGAGGGTCGTCGTGCCCTCGCAGGCGGCCGGAGTGAGGATTGGCGTGTCCATGTTGACAAACCCATGGGTGTCAAACCAGTCGCGAATGGCACGTATCACCGTTGCGCGCACCCGGAGGATCGCCCACTGCCGCTGAGAGCGCAGCCAGAGATGGCGGTGATCCATCAGGAACTCAACGCCGTGCTCCTTGGGCTGGATTGGGTGCTCCTCGGCTTGCTGCAGTACCCGCATACCGGTCACTCCCAGCTCATAGCCGCCCGGAATACCCGGTGCGCGGCTGTCCTCCCGCACCGTGCCGGTCATGATTAAGGACGACTCCTGCGTCAGCGCTCGGGCCTCCGCAAAGACCTCCGCACTCACCTCCTTCTTGAATACGACGCACTGCACGAACCCGGTGCCGTCACGTACCTGAAGAAACTGGAGTCGCCCCTTGTCGGTACGGTTGAAGAGCCACCCCTTGATGGTGACTTCCTCACCCGCGTGTCGGGCGATGTCCTCGATACGGATTGTGTCGGGCATAGACGTTACTCTCCGAGGCTGCTAGCCTGCAATTCTAGCCGAGAACAGGGAAGACGGCAAGGACGCGGTGCTGCAAACGAGCTCCCCTACACCGGCGGTTCTGCCCAGCGCCCGAGCAAGGACGATCGCAGCCGGCTCGGTAGGAGCGGCGCCAGCATCGCCCGTTCCTCGGGCGAGAGAGCACGCAGTGCGACCAGCGCTACAAAGTAGACAATGAGACCGACAGCGACCGCCAGCAGGCTGCTATAGCCGGCCAGCGCCCAGGCAACCGCGCCCATGGCCAGGCCGGCCAGTGCAGGGCGGGAGACAGTCCGGACCAGCTTCACCAGTCCCAGATGCCGGTGCAGGTCCACGGTGAAGAGCACCGTGAGGAGAAGCGCGCCGCCAATGATGATCGCGGCCGACGCGATGTACCCGAACCTCTGCACGAGAACCAGGTTGGCGATCACTGTGAAGATGATGCGCGCCCCGGAGGAGAGGAGCACGAATCTCTGCCGGTTAATGGCAATCAGAACATAGTTGGTCAGCCCGTTGATCCATCCAAAGAGGATCGACCAGATCAAGAGGCGAAGAATCTCGGCTCCCTGCGGGAGGAAGCTGCGCCCACTTAGCAGGCCCACGGGGGGGGTGGCCAGGACCGCAACGGACACGGATATCGGCACCGTTAGCATCGTCAGAAGCTTCACCGAGAGGCCGTAGGAACGCACAAGGCCGGACCTGTCCTGGGCAGCCTGGCGCGACATCACGGGGAATACGGCAAACGTGTAGAAGGACGGCACGATGTTCAGCGCATCCACCCACTTGCGAGCGGCGTCGTACCATCCGACGGCGGCGTCCCCCTGAAGGCTCTGGAGGAGCAGGATATTGATCCTGGGGAAGAGAATCTGGAGCAGCAGCGAGGTCATCAGAGGCCAGCTCTCAGACATCATCCTACGCTGCAAGGGCCACAGAACCCGCTCGTGTCCTGGGGGCAGCTCGCTCCAGATCATCCGGCGCGCCAGGAAAGCCAAGACTACCAGCGTCGCGAGGTTGGTGAGGATGGAAGCGCCGGCCAACCCGACGATGCCGACACCACCGACCAGCACCAACACGCCGAGCGTGACCTTGATGACGGTGGTCACGGTCTGGACGATGGCCGGGTACTCGTGCTTCTCGCGCGCACGGAATAGGGCGGCCAGGCCATTGGCCAGGCTGAAGGGTAACAGGGCGCCGTATAGCAGAACGGTGGCCCACACGGTTTCCGCCGCGAGCGGCTCACCCGCCGACTGGCGCACTCCCAGGAAGCCGGCCAGCAGCGGCGCCACTGCCAGGAACAGCAGCACGCGCAGCACGGTCGTGTTGATGAAGACCTGTCGCCCGCGGTTGCGGTCGCGCGCCACCTCGCGCATCGTGTACATGTCCAGTCCGAAGTTGGCGATGGCACCGACCCAGAGGTAGATGCTGATTGCGGTCGCGCAGCGACCGATCCCAACCGGTCCCAGGATGCGCGCCATCAGAGCCGCGAAGGCCATTTCGATGAGGCGAGTGAACAGATTGATGATGATCGGGGCGATCGAGTTCTTGGCCACCCGGCGCACAGTGCTAGCGTCGTCCTCGCTGCGATAGAAGAAACGCCACAAGTAGATTCCCGCGAGCAGCAAGACCACCATCCCGGCGATGAAGCTGACGAACGCGCCGACCTTCACACTGTCGGGGCTGTACCGAAAGCGGACAATCCAGCTCCCGGGCTCCAGCCGAACGCCCCGGAAGTTGCCGTTCACGCAGAAGATGTCGACCTGGCGCTCAGCGCCCTCTCCTTCACCCTGACGGCGCACGTACGCCTTCCACCCGGCCGCGTGGGAATCCGCCAGCACAAGCCAGCTAGGCATAGCGGGCGATGCCTCCACGACCACCTCGTTCCCGGTGTACCGCGTGATGGCTGCTGGCTTGAGATCGCCCGGCTCCGGGTCACGGGCGCCAGCGATACCCTGCGCGTCGGCTTCGACGACCACGTAGTAATGAGGATCGTAGTTGCGAAGGCCATCTGCCACGTCATCGATCACCACAGTCGACGTGGCAGGTAGCGTGAAGGCGCGTGGGATAACCGCCAGATTCTCGTAGACACGTACGGCCTCGTCCTGGTATGCCAGGCGGTACTTGGCCGGGTTGGGGATCTCGACCTCGGTCACGACGTACTTCACGTTGAGGAGGTCGGTGAGCGGGCTGTCCAGGCTCGACCACTCGTGGAAGGAGGCGATGCGGTTGTACTGCAACTCGTCCTGCGGCTCGATGAGCGCCATGTATTCGGCATACTGGCGCGAGAAGAGCGAATCATAGCCCGCGACATCCTGTAGGTCGTAGAACATCCCCACGTTCGCATTCATCGTCTTCGTTGTGCCAGGGGGTGTGAATGCGGCATAGCGCCACACAGTCGTGTCCTCACGGAGAAACTCGATTGCCGGCGGCACGTAGGCCCTTAGCGCCGGTTCGACGGCGGGATTGAATCCTGCTCCGAAGGCGGCAAAATCCAGCACAAGCAGGACCACCGCCAGACCCTCCCAGACCGGCCAACCGCGCACAGCCAGCCCGGACTGGCTCAGGCGCAAGACGACGCCGGTGGCGGTCAGTAGAACGCCGAAGACCGCCGCCCACACGAACTCGTAGGAGTAGAACGCGCGATGGTCAGCGAACGCAGTGGGGGCCAGTGCCAGCCCCTGAAACACCTCCGCCACGGCTGGCTCAATCTGTGCGAAGAAAACGAAGCTGAGCAGCAGCACCGCCACGGTCGCGATCCCACCCCAGAATGCCAGCGCGGCGACCAGGGAAGTAGCCGATAGCGGAGCACCTAGCAGGAGTATGCGCCCGAAGCGCGGCCGCAGCGAGGGACTAGCAGATGCGGACCCTTCCGACGGCCGTTCACGGCCTTGCACGACCTCTACGCCGAAGGCCGCCAGCACCGCAACCGAGAGGGTGAGAGGAAAGACCCACCGAAACGGCGAGTGCGATTGCTGAAGGCCGGGAAGCAGATAGACGAGGGCGTACAGGCGTGTTCCGAATATGCAACCCAGCGAAAACAGTGCCAGCAGAACGAAGAATGGAACTACGCGTCGAGCATCGCTCCGCTCGCCGGACGAAGTCGAAGAGGCCCGCGGGACCGGAAGCGCACCACGCCCCAGTTTGCTGCGGAACCAATGCACTAGACGGTCCCCGAACGGCTTGAGACAAGCGAGAACGGCGATAGCCGCGAGGAAGAGTGGCAACAGCCCCAGGTACGCCCCACCCTCCACGTAGTTCTTGATGCCCCAATCGATGTACTGCCCGTCAGGAAATCGGGGCGCTGCCACTCTGCGCCACTGAAAGAGGTCAAAGTAGCTATGGTGGGTCGGATTGCCAAAGAAGTTGGGGATGCCGAATGTCACCAGTCGCCGCCAGGGATAGGCCCACTCGCGGACCTGCTCCAGGCTCGCGGCCGCTTCTCCGCCCCGAAAGCTGCTGCCGACAACCTCGTAGAGGGGCAGGAACTGGACTGCTCCCAGAGCCAGCCCAAGCCCGAGCATGGCGGCCACCCATAGGGCCGGTCGCCACCGAGTGGCCAGCCACTGACCGCCGCGCCGTTCGGCCACGGGTCCTACGATGAGCCGCCACGCAGCGAAAGCGCCTGTCACCAGCAGGACGAAGTACGTGTTCTCGGCGTGACCGGCGAGCATCTGACAGCCCAATGCCATCGCACCAAGCAGGACCCACGGGAGCGTCGTAGGCCGGCCGAACACCGGGCGCTGCTGTGCGATCAGCTCCACCATCGCGAGGATCAGCGGCAGCCACGATGCACCGGCGATAATCATCGGGTGCACGAAGGACACGACCATAAACCCACTGAACTGGAACGTGATCCCCGCGACAATCGCTCCCAAGCGGCGGGTGCCCAAGACACGCGCAAACAGGTAGGCGAATATCCCAGCCATCCCCAACTGGAGCCACACAAAGACACCAAACGCCAGGGACAGCGGCAGCACGTAGAAGACAACGCTCAGAGGGTAGAGCGCCGAATGCTGCCCGTTAGCCAGGAAGGGGTGCCCAGCGAAGATGAACGGATCCCACAGGGGCAGCTCGCGGCTTTCCAGAGCTTGGACGAGGAATCGCTTCCAGGCGTAGTTCTCCAGGATCAGATCGGCAACCAGGTGATTCTGGGGGAAGGACACCCCCAGGTCTGCAGCCGAGGCTCGATAGGGCTCGAACCGAAAGAGCGTGTCGACCGGCAGGATGGTCCTGCCACCGAACACCACGGGCGCATACAGAAGTAGCGGTGGGAAAAGGAGTGGGGCGAGGATGCCGGTTTCGGCCAGCGCGGAGCGCTTCATTCCATCAGTCGATCTTCGGGCCGCAAGTGCCGATGCCGCGAGCGAAGCTCCCAGACGCGTATTGCGGCCTCGAGTTTTACCGGAATCGCCATCTTCGATTGCCCGACTCGCCGATCCTCGAAGTAGATGGGAATCTCCAGCACACGATAGCCCAGGCGCTCTGCCACGTATGCCATCTCGACCTGGAAGACGTACCCCTGAGAGTGAATACGCTCAAGGTCGATGCCTATCAGCGTCTCTCGCCGCCAGCACTTGAAGCCCGCCGTAGTGTCCTTGACACGGCATCCCAGGATCCAGCGGGTGTAGATGCTGTTGGCCCACCAGGAAAGAAGACGGCGCCCCCCCCCCCCCCTCTCGTCCGTGCGGCCCCCGCGGGCGTAGCGCGGTCCCCCTCCCCCATCGTTCTGCCCCATGTGCTCCCGGAGCCGGGGGATATCGGTCGGCGAATGGGAGAAATCGCAGTCCATCTGGACGATCAGGTCGGAATCGCGGGCCAGCGCACGGCGAAACCCATCGATGTAGGCCCGACCGAGACCACGCGGCCCCGAACGGCTCAGAACGTCCACCCGCCCACGATGCTCGGAGGCCAGATTGTCAGCAATCTGTCCTGTGCCGTCCGGCGATTCGTCGTCAACGATCAGGACCTGCAAGGACGGAACGGGCAGGCCGAGCAGCGCCTCCGTCATAGGCGTGACGTTCTCGGCCTCGTTGTAGGTAGGGACAACCACAGTGACCTGCATAGGTGATCGTAGCCTAGTGGGAGCGCCCGTTCCACGACGGGACGACATTGTCGGTCTGCCAGGCGCGCGAAATGCCGCCAGAGCCCGAGGTCGGCGAGCTCGGCCCGCACGTGTGAGATGGGACGCCGCTGGCAGACTGTGCAGCGATGTCCAATCTATCCGGCTTCCAGGATAGCGGCCAAGTCTTCAGATGCCCGGCGCATATCAAGGAAGAGCAAGCCGATCTTCGCCTGCTCGCCAGCCAGAACGGTCAGAACAGCTTCATCGCCGACCGCGCGCAGCACCACGTAGCCCGCTCGCCCCCTCAGGTAAACCTCGTCCAGCATCCCTCGTCCGAGCTCACTGGCAATCCGCTCACCAAGGGACAGCATCGCTGCGGACATTGCAGAGACTCGGTCCTCTTCGACCCCAGGCGGGAGCGTGGATGCGATGGTCAGCCCATCCAGGCTCACAACTGCAGCAGCCTCAATGCCGGGCGTGCTCATCTGCAACTCCCGCAGCCGCGCCGCAAGTGCCTCCGTACGGGATCTCTGCGCCATAGACATCTCCTTGCCTGCATTCGCCAGCGCCCCGGCGATTGGGTCACAGTATCAGAAGCTACCACAACCGCCCGTCGTTGTCAACCCTTGCCGCCCCGCTGCCCGATGGTATAATCAGCTCTCTCTGCCAGGTGCGAGCGGCGCTCGCAGCTTGAGGAAGACGCTTCAGCCGCGCTGCCACCACTGATTGCCAGCCGATCCCGGCAAGCCCACCAACATACTCGGGCAGATGGAGAACTCCAGATGGGACTAAGCGAGATACTGGACACAATCCTGGCGTGGGCTCAGTCCCTCATCAGCACGGCTGGCTACCCCGGTCTGTTCTTCGTCATGTTTCTGGAGAACGTCTGCCCCCCGATTCCATCCGAGGTTGTTTTGCCTCTGGCGGGCAGCCTGGCCTCGGAAGGTCGCTTCAGCCTTGTCGGCATCACACTGGTGGGCGCCGCGGGATCGGTAGTCGGCGCCCTCGTGTTCTACGGGCTAGGCCACCTGCTTGGGGAAGCGCGGATCAGGCAGCTCGTGCGCCGGTACGGTCGGTGGCTGATGCTCGGCGAAGAGGACTTGGATAAAGCTCTGGCGTGGTTCAACCGCTACGGTGAGAAGGTGATCTTCTTCGGGCGAATGGTCCCGATTGTCCGTAGTCTTGTGTCGATCCCGGCAGGGATTGCCCGGATGGGGATGGGGCGCTTTCTGATCTACACGGCGCTCGGGACTGCCCTATGGAGCTTTGTGCTCGCCTTGGCCGGATACCTCCTAGGGCACAGTTGGCCGTTGGTCAGCGAGTGGATTGGCAGATACGAGAAGGTCATCCTCGCACTGGTCGTCTTGGCTGTTGCCTTGTTCGTGGCCAGGCGGCTGTGGGGCCGTCGGAAGTCATCCAAGGTCGCGGTAGGCGTGTCGTCCGAAGGTTCGACGCCGGGCAGCCCCAGCTAGGGCCGCGAACAAGCCCCGCCACGACGGCATCAGGCGGCGACCTCAGCATCAACCAGCGGAACCTGATCTCCCGCCGCCTCGAGGGAGCTTTCACCGCCCCCGGCAGCGCCGCTACCATCCGCCTTCGCCAGTCGCCGTGCGATGAGAGGCAGCGCGACGGCGCACGCCATCGCTATCACCCCAAGCATTCCAACAAGTATCGCCACGCCGGACCACGCAAGGCCCTGCCAGATGGGCTCGGTCTGATGGGCAACCGCGACGGCCCCAAGCACCATCGTCCCGATCGCGAGCGTATTCCAGATGCCGTGGAGAACGACTGCCGCGACCACGCTCCCCAACATACGGAGCGGCCGTCGTCGGGTCCATAGTTCTCCCCAACCCCAGCCGACCAAACCGCCCGTGAAGCAGTGCATCACGGTGGCGCCCACGCGAGCTACAGCCCCGGCGACCCATGCCTCTTGCCCACCCATAGCGCCGTTGATCAGATTCTCGGCGATAGCGAACCCGGCGCCGCTGGCCACACCCCACAGGAAGGCTCGCGCGGCGTGTGGCCGGACCCACGCGCCCGTGACCCCGACGGCCAGCGTCTTGAACGCCTCCTCTATCACGGGCACAGCAACCCCCATCACCCCCACGGCGAACAGCAGGACCACGGGGTTCAGGAGCCAGCGGACGAGGACTGCACTATCCTCTAGCGACGTAGGATCCTGGAAGCTCTCGAATAGCTCCCTCACGCGCTCTGCGCCGCCAGGCATCGCCCACAGGGCAAGGGACACGAGTGCGACGAGCAACATGACAATCGCCCCCTCAACTAGGAGTGACAGCGTCGTCGCCAGCAGCCCCCCGCCCCCCATGCTTGTGATCACCTCGCGCCACGAACCGCCCTTGCCACGAAGGGCACGTCCGGTCAACGACAGCAGGATCAGGGGAGGGAGCGTCATCGCCACGGCGTGCAAGAGAGGCAAGAGGAGGTCTGGCGCCACAGGCAGAGCCGTGACGACCCACCCCAGGCCGATGGAGAGGACCAGCAGTACGCCCATCCACCAGACGGACCTCGGCTCAAACGGCCGACTATCACGTTCCCGCCAGCCGGCCCACCCTTGGTATGCGACCGGGATACCGAGGCCAAGCGCCAGGGCTATCAAGGCTGCGGCCGGCAGGGTAGTGCCAGAAGCCTGCGCGGCCCCGCTCGTCAGACCAAGCACGATCGCGAGCACACCGAGACCCGAGCCGAGGATGGCAGCAGTGCCGCCGGCGATCGCGACGACAAGCCACAGCCAGCGTCGATTCATAGACTACCGCCTACGCCCTGACCACTGCGGCATACCTTGCCCGCCATCCAACCCCCCGCGAAACGCCGCCATTCGGACCCACCAACCCTAGGAGTAACCCCGCGCGCGCGGGCGCGGACGCAGGGGGATTTCCATCAGCAGCACTTGGGACCCAGTGGGGATCTCTCCAAACGGTCACCGCTCCTCGATGGTTATCGTGTCGATCGAGTCGGGAGTGCCTCCATCACCCGGCTGGGCGGGCGCAAGGCTACTCAGGACTTCCATGCCGTCAATCACTCGGCCGATGACCGTGTACTGCAAGTTGATGTCGGGGAGGGGAGCCATCGTTATGAAGAACATCCCGCTGTTGCGCCCGGGAGAGGGCGCGTACATGGCCAGCAAACCAGCATCATCAAAAGTCGCGCCGGGGCCGATCTCGTCCTCGCAGACGAACCCGGAGAACGGCAGCACCATGCCCATACCGGTCGGATCACCGCTGTAAGCCACAACGTCCGGCTGCACGAAGAAGAATGTCTGGCCATCATACCACCCGTCCTGCGCCAAGAAGGCGAAGCTGTTAACGTTGGTCGGCGCCACGTCAGGCAACAGTTCCACCAGCACGTCTCCCTTGCTGGTGCGAATGGTGGCGAGGTAGCTCTTCGTGGGATCGATGACTTGTGGCGGAGGGCCGTCATAGGCCTGTGGAGACTCTGACACCGTCATCTTGATGAAGGCCTCCGGTGACACGCCTCGCGGTACAACGCGCCCGTTTACGAGGAAGGAAGGCGTGCCTCCCAAACCGATGGCCACAGCCTCGTTGTAGCTGGCCAGCACCTTCTCGCGATAGGTGCCATCCTCCAGCTCACGCTGAACGCGATCGGCGTCCAGGCCCAGGTCCTCGGCATAGCCAGCGAAGGCCTCAATGGCCTGCTCCTCGGGTAGGCTGCTCCACTCCTGGGCCGTCGCGAACAGCACGTCATGCATCTCCCAGAATGCACCTTGGGCCCCTG
>JAUVSX010000459.1 GCA_030596915.1 Chloroflexota bacterium
ACTCATCGAGCGAGATGACATCTTCTATCTGGAGTACTCCGAGCTCTGTGGGCTGGTCAGGGGCAGCCTGGGGCCTGTTCGCGCTCGGGAAATTGTTGCCACTCGTCGAGCGGAGATGGCCGCCGATGCGGAGATCGAGCTTCCTGACACCATCTGCGGCGATTGGATCCCGTTCCCCGACGTTCGACCGGACGAGGTCAGGGAATGCCTGGTGGGGATCGGTGGCAGTTCCGGGATCGCACGAGGTACGGCGCGCGTCATCCACGACCCATCGGAAGCGCCGGCAACGCTGACCCGCGAGGACATCTTGGTCGTGCCCTTCACCGACGTAGGGTGGACTCCGCTCTTCTCGGGCATTGGTGGCATTGTCGCCGAGACCGGTGGGCAGTTGTCTCACACGGCCATCGTAGCCCGCGAGTACGGATTGCCTGCCGTCGTCAGCGTCAAGAAAGCGACTCGCCTTATTCAGGACGGACAGGCCGTCTCCATAGACGGTGACAATGGCAAGGTGTATCTGCATCACGCTACAGACGAGTGAGGAGGCCATCGCATGGACTGGAGGATCGCACTAATCGCGGCTCTCGTAGGCTATTTGATCGGCGCCATTTCGTGGGCGCGCGTCGTGGCGCGCATATTCGCACCGGACGATGATATCACCAAGACGGAACTCGACGTTCCAGACTCGGACGAGAAGTTCGACATGGGAAGCGTTAGCGCGACGACGGTCTCGATGCACCTGGGATCGAAACTCGGGTTCCTCACCGTCGTCCTAGACATGCTCAAGATCGCTATCCCGGCGCTCGTGTTCCGTCTGCTATACCCTGGCGACCCGTACCCCCAACCCTATTACCTGATCTGTGCTGCCTGCGGCATGATCGGCCACGTCTGGCCTGTCTGCTGCCGCTTCAAGGGCGGCGGGGGGCTTTCGGCCGTCTGGGGAGGCATGTTCGTCATCGACCCGATCGGCGTCTTCGTCACCTCTATCGTAGGAATGCTCCTGGGCCTGCTCGTCGCCCGTGAGATCTATGTCGCGTATATGGCCGGGATCTGGCTCCTCATCCCGTGGCTCTGGTTCCGGTTCCCTGGCAGTCCGGCTTACCTGTTCTACGGTGTCGCCGTGAACGTGATCTTCATCTTGGCCAGCATATCTGATATCAAGCAGTATCTCCACTATAGGAAGCAGGGGAAGATCGACTTCTCCGAGACTGCACAGCTTACAGCGATGGGTCGTGCGATGTACCGCCTGGGCAAGCGCCTGGGGGTGTTCAAAGAGGAAGAGGCGGAGAGCGCCGGCTGACGGGGCCCGCTGGCTTCACAGACTCCTAACAGCCTCTCAGATCCAGTGCCCGCCCCACCGAATCAGCAGGACCCGTTCCAGGGCCGCGTCGCCATCGTTACCGGTGCGTCGAGCGGGGTCGGAGCGGCTGTCGCGCGACGCCTGGCACAGGAGGGCCTGCGGACAGTGCTTGTCGCCCGGCGACAAGACCGTCTGACCAGGCTCCAGGATGAGATTCGCGGTGGAGGCGGCGTGGCTCACGTCATTCCCGCCGACCTTGCGAGCGAGGCTGACCGCGTTCGGATCGTCGAGGACACGTTGTCGACGTTCGGACCTGTCGACCTCTTGGTCAACAATGCCGGGTTAGGATGGTATGGCTACGCCGCGGATATGCCTTGGACGCTTGCCTCGGAGATGGTCCAGGTGAACGTGAGTGCCGTCGTCCACTTGACGCTGCTCGTCCTGCCAGAGATGCGACGCAGGTCGGTTGGCCACATCATCAACATCGGTTCCGTTGCAGGCACTATGGGCGCTCAGGGCGTCGCCTTGTATGGCGGCACCAAGTCCCTGCTTGCATCGTTCAGCCGCGCCCTGCACCGCGAGCAGCGGGGCACAGGCGTGCACGTGAGTCTGTTGCAGCTAGGAATCGTTACAGGGACGGGATTCTACGCAGGCGCCGCATCACGCCCGGGCGCTCTCCGGATGCCCGCTGGCCGCTTCGGTGTCACGCCGCAGCGGGTTGCCAAGCGTGTTTGGGCGCTGGTGCAACGGCCACGAAAGGTTGCGTACGTCCCGCCGATCGTAGGAGCGGCCACCTGGATCGAGCCCCTGTTCGGCTGGTTCCTCGACCTGGCAGGCCCGGCGCATCTGCGCCGCGAGTCGGGACGGGCCCGACCGAAACAAGACTGATGAACGGAAGTGCCCCAGGCAAACGCCACCTTGATGGCCTCGCCCCGTGTGGCAGCCCCGGAGCATCTCCCTGCGACAGAGCCTGATATCCACCCTCGCCCGCATGTCCCTCTTCCAGGTAGGCGCCGGGTTCGTGAGTATCCTCGTGTTGGGCGTGCTGAACCGCGTCATGTTCACTGAGATCGGACTTTCGCCGGCGCTGATCGGTTTCCTCCTGGCGATCCCGCCTCTAGCCTCGCTTTCACGCCCGTGGATGGGCTATCTCTCCGATAGTCGCCCCATCTTGGGGCACCGCCGACTGCCGTACGTCGTGGCTGGGATGGTACTCGCCGTTGTGGGTGTGATGGGAGGCACGCTCAGCACCCTGGCCATCCCAAGCATCGCGATATGGGGCGTCATCGCGGCCGCCAGCTCGTTCGTAGTGTACGGTATGGGGAAGAACGCCATGCACACGACGTCTCAGGCACTGATTGCTGACGTCTTTGACGAGGGCGAGCGTCCCAAAGCCGCATCTGTGCTCCGAGCCGTGTTCATCCTCGGCATCGTTATAGGTAGCGTGCTGCTTGGTAGCCTTGTCGACCCCTACAGTCCCAGCAGATTGCTCGCTGGCGTCGCGGGGACCGGCATCGTAGCAGTCGTTCTCTCGGTGATCGGGACCGTCGGCGTCGAGCCAACAGGTGAGGCCATTGAGCAGATGTGCGACCGGGTCCGCGAGGTCCCGTTCTGGACGACGCTCAGGCTCACCTTCCAGAACCCTCAAGCACGGCTGTTCTTCTTCTTCGTCGCGTTAATCCTTCTTTCAACGCTGAGTCAAGATCTTTTCCTCGAGCCATACGGGGCAGAGGTATTCGGGATGTCCGTTGGTGAGACGGCGAGGCTGAACATGTTCTGGGGCATCGGCACGCTTGCGGCCATGCTTGTGGGAGGCCTGCTCCTGGTCAATCGCTGGGGCCGCAAGCGCGTCTCAGCAATCGGCCTGGTGATCGTCGCGCTGGTGTTCGTGGGCCTGATCATCGCCGGGGCCATTCGGCAGAGGTACTTGTTCCTGGGTCTCGTCTTCCTCCTCGGTGTCGGCAGCGGCACCGCTGGGGCTGGCGCGATGACGCTGATGATCGACTTCAC
>JAUVSX010000163.1 GCA_030596915.1 Chloroflexota bacterium
ACAGGGGGAAGATTCATCGTGCAAGCAAGGCCCCCTGCGTGAGCGGGTGCACCGCGGCTGGTTTCGTGACAAGGACGGCGACTTGTGATTGCAGAAGCTAATGGGAGGAACGGCACAATGGAAGGGGAACACGACCACGAAATGCCTGGCCGTCAACGCCACGACGACGGTGATGTCAGCCATAGTTCAGCGCATGGTGCTGGTGGTGAAGGAACTATGGCCCCCGCCGCACACGATCAGCACGCCAGGGGCGCCACCGGCGAAGATCAGGACGGCCACGGGATGGACCACAGCGTGCACGGAGAGCACGGCGATGGTATGGACCACAGCGGGGGTGAAGCGCACGCCGGTCACGGCGCCCACGTGGATCATACCGGCCACGAGGAGATGTTCCGCAAGCGCTTCTGGGTGTGCCTCGTGCTGACCGTGCCGGTGCTGCTCTTCAGCCCTATGGTGCAGCAGTGGTTGGGCTTCAGCATGCCGGAATTCCCCGGCAGCCGGTGGGTCGGCGCGGGCTTCGCGATAGTGATCTTCTTCTATGGTGGTGTGCCCTTCCTGCGACTGGCCGTGCCGGAGGTGCGCAGTCGCAAGCCAGGGATGATGACGCTGATCTCGCTGGCCATCTCCGTGGCGTTCGTCTACAGCCTGTTCGCGCTGTTGTTCATCCCCGGCAGCGGCTTCTTCTGGGAGATGGCGACGCTGATCGTCGTGATGCTACTGGGTCACTGGCTGGAGATGCGCAGCATACGCCAGGCGTCGGGCGCGCTGAACGAGCTGGCCAAGCTGATGCCCGATACCGCCGAACGCATCCTCCCCGATGGCGAGACAGAGGAGGTGCCCGTGAGCAGGCTTCTGAACGGCGACCTGCTGCTCGTTCGCCCAGGAGCCAGTGTGCCCGCCGACGGGGTTGTGATGGAGGGCCACTCTGACGTCAACGAGGCGATGATCACGGGTGAGTCGCGGCCTGTGTCGAAGGAGCCGGGCACCCAGGTGATCGGCGGCACGATCAACGGCGATGGCAGCCTGCGCGTGCGGGTGACGGCTCTTGGCGATCAGACCGCGCTGGCGGGCATCATGCGCCTGGTCGAGCAGGCGCAGCAGAGCAAATCGAACACGCAGATACTGGCGGACAAAGCGGCCGGGTGGCTCTTCTACATTGCGGTGGCCGTCGCGGCCATCACAGCAGTCGCCTGGACCGCGGCCGTGGGGTTTCAGTTGGAGGTGATTGAGCGGGCCGTGACCGTGCTCGTGATCGCCTGCCCGCACGCGCTCGGCCTGGCGATCCCTCTGGTGGTGGCCATCAGTACCTCGATGGGGGCCTCCAATGGCATCCTGGTGCGCGATCGGCTCGCCCTCGAGGCGGCCCGCGAGATCGATATCGTGATCTTCGACAAGACCGGCACGCTCACTGAAGGCGAGTTCGGCGTCGTCGACATGGCGACGGTCGAGGATTGGGACGACGACCGGGCGCTGGCTCTTGCGACCGCGATCGAGGGCGACTCCGAGCACTTGATCGCGCGAGGTGTCCGGCGCAAGGCCGAGGAGCGCGGCGTCACACCCCCGCAGGTACACGACTTCGAGGCGATCAAAGGCCGGGGCATCCGTGCTACGCAGGGCGGTCGCCCAGTCTACGTAGGTGGGCCCCGCCTGCTGGAGATGCTCGACATCGGCCTTTCCGATGACCTCACTCGCTTCACGAGCGAAGCCGGCCGCAAGGGACAATCGGTCGTCTACCTGGTGGATGAGCACCACACCGTAGCAGCTTTCGCGCTGGCCGACGTGATCCGGCCCGAAAGCAGGGAGGCGGTCGCGCGCTTGCAGGAGATGGGCGTCGAGGTGGCGATGCTCACCGGCGATAGCGAGGAGGTTGCCAACGCAGTGGCGGCGGAGTTGAACATCGACACAGTCTTCGCCGAGGTGCTCCCTGAGCACAAGGACCAGAAAGTGGCCGAGCTGCAAGGGCAGGGCAAGCTGGTGGCAATGGTCGGCGACGGAGTGAACGACGCCCCGGCTCTGACGCGCGCCGACGTGGGCATCGCCATCGGTAGTGGCACCGACGTGGCGATTGAGTCGGCGGGCATCATCCTGGTGCAGAGTAACCCGCTCGACGTGGTCAAGATCTTCCAACTAAGCCGTGCCACATACCGCAAGATGGTCCAGAACCTCATCTGGGCCACGGGCTACAACGTGATTGCTCTGCCGCTGGCGGCCGGGGTGCTTGCGCCGATAGGTTTCGTCCTATCGCCGGCAATCGGGGCGCTGGCGATGTCGCTGAGCACGGTTGTCGTCGCAGTTAACGCCCAGACGCTGCGCCGGACGGAGTTGGCGGCACGGTAGGTAAGGCGGCAGCCTGATGGTGCCGGTCTCTCTCGACTACAACGCCACGACCCCGATCGGTCGTGAGGTGGCCGACGCGATGGCCCCGTATCTGTACGAGCATTTTGGTAATCCCTCCAGCTCCCATCCCTACGGCGTCACGACCAAGCGGGCCGTTGCGACCGCGCGCGCTCAGGTCGCCGTGCTGCTCAACTGCCGTCCGGCCGAAGTGATCTTCACCAGCGGCCGCACCGAGAGCAACAACTACGCGATCAGGGGCGTGGCCGGAGCCCATCGTGACCGCGGCGACCATATTATCACGTCGGCAGTCGAGCACCCCGCAGTGGTCAACGTGTGTAGCTGGCTGCGGAGCCAGGGCTTTCGCATCACGACCCTGCCGGTCGATGCGTGGGGGCTCGTGGATCCTGACGACCTGGAGCAGGCCATCACGGCTGACACCTTGCTGGTGACGGTGATGCACGCCAACAACGAGGTAGGGACGAGCCAGCCTATCGCCGAGCTCGCCCGCATCGCCCACCGCTTCGGCGCGCTGATGCACACCGACGCCGCTCAATCAGTCGGCAAGATTCCAGTCGACGTGAACAAACTGGGGGTGGACCTGCTCTCGGTCGCCGGACACAAGCTCTACGCGCCCAAGGGGATTGGCGCGCTGTACGTGCGCGAGGGTGTCGAGCTGGCCGGGCTGATGCAGGGCGCGGGGCAGGAGGGCGGTCGTCGCCCCGGCACCGAGGACGTGCTCGAAATCGTCGGACTGGGCGAGGCCTGTCACGTGGCGGCCCGCGATCTGCTCGAGAACGCGGCCCACTTTCAGGCGATGCGCGACCGGCTCCACGAGGGGCTGTTGCGCGAGCTGGGCGGTGAGGCCGTCAGGATCAACGGTCATCCGGACCGACGACTGCCGAACACGCTCAACCTCGGCTTCCGAGACGTGGAGGCCAGCACCGTTCTCTCAGAGATCGGAGATCGGGTCGCTGCATCAGCGGGCTCGGCGTGCCACGCTGACTCAGTTGAAGTTTCGCCGGTGCTGCGTGCGATGAACGTACCACTCGAGTGGGCGATAGGCACGGTCCGCTTCTCTGTGGGACGGAACACGACGGCAGAAGAAATCGACCACGCGGTGGAAGTCGTGGCGCAAGCGGTCCGCCAACGGCAAGGACGCGATGGTCCACCAATCATGCAAAGGACGTGAGTCGATGAGTGAAGAGCAGTCCCGGATATTGGTAATCATCAACGATGGGCCCTACGGAAATGAGCGCGCGTACAACGGATTGCGCCTGGCGATGGCCCTCGCCAAGCGCCCGCAGGCTGCAGTACAGGCATTTCTCATAGGTGACGGGGTCGGCTGCGCGGGCCGCGGTCAGAAGACACCGGACGGATACTACAACGTCGAACGGAAGATCCGCTCGCTTGCCCGGCGCGGCGCGGTGGCGGTCTGAGGCTCCTGCAGTGAGGCCCGCGGGATCGGGCCTGAGAACTTGATCGATGGCGTCGTGAAGGGGAGCATGGAGCTGCTCGCCGAATGGACGCTGGACGCGGACCGCGTGGTTGTCTTCTAATCGTCGTGGCCCCCGTAGGGGCGAACGCACGTGTTCGCCCTCCCACGTGTTCGCTCTGAATAGAGGGTGCAGCCACAAGCGACGGGAGAACGCATTGGACGAGCAAGCCACAACCAGGACCAAGGCCCGCTACAACCGCCTCGCTGCGATCTATGACCTGCAGGAGGCTGTCCTCGAGCGCTTGGCCTTCAGCCACTGGCGTGAGAGACTCTGGTCTCGAGTCGAAGGAAAGCGGGTCCTGGAAGTGGGTGTGGGCACGGGCAAGAACCTTCCGTACTACCCAGAGAAGGCCCGGACCGTAGCGGTAGACTTGAGCGACAAGATGATGGCCCAGGCCAAACGCCGGGCCCAGAGGCTGGGCGTCAAGGCCGATCTAGTGTTGATGGACGCCCAGCGGTTGGCGTTTGCCGATAGCGTCTTCGACACCGCCGTGGGTACTTTCGTCTTCTGCTCGGTGCCAGATGCCGTCGCGGGACTGCGAGAGCTGGGCCGGGCAGTCAAGCCTGGGGGCCGGATCATCCTGTTGGAGCACGTGCGGGTCAACAAGCCGGTGATCGGCAGACTGATGGACCTGCTCGACCCTCTCGTGGTCCGGATGATGGGGCCGCACATCAATCGTGTCACGACGGAAAACGTGAAGAACGCGGGCCTGAATATCGAGAGCATTGAGGAGTTGGCCGCAGGCGGTCTTGTCAAGATGATCGTGGCCGGGACGCAAGGCGACCAGGTGGATGCCCCGAGCGAGGACCCTGACGGGACAAGTCTCAGATGAGAACCGAACAGGTGGAACTGAGGATCTCGGGCATGACCTGCGAGGGGTGCGCCGAGCACGTCCGCCGGGCGCTCAAGGGCGTGGCAGGAGCGTACGACGTGGAGGTGCCCGGTTGGCAGGGCGGACGGGCCGAGCTAGTGGTCGATGAAAGCGTCACCGACGACACGTTGACAGAGGCCGTCGGTGCCGCCGGGTATGGTGCGCAAGTCGTATCCCGCACCCCTCTGGCGGAGCAGGTCGATGCGGTCCGGCCCGGAGAGGCGGAGATCGACCTGATGATCCTTGGATCAGGATCGGCCGCCTTCGCTGCTGCCATCCGTGCCGCCGAGTTGGGCTACTCCGCGACGATGGTGGAGCGGCGAACGCTGGGCGGTACGTGCGTGAACGTGGGCTGCGTGCCCAGCAAGACCTTGCTCCGCACTGCGGAGGCGTTCTACCAGGCGACCCATGCCCGATTCGCTGGCGTGCGACCCAGGGGAGCAGAACTGGATTGGGCAACGGTCATCGGCGAGAAGGACGAACTGGTGCTCCGGCTGCGCCGGGAGAAGTACGAGCAGGTGCTAGAGGCTTATCCGTCCATAGGCTTGATTCGCGGTGAAGCCTCGCTCACTCCACAAGCCACCGTTGTCGTCGATGGCACAGAGTATCGTCCCGCGCGTGTACTGATTGCCACCGGCGCTCACCCGCACGTGCCACCCTTTCCCGGCGTGCGCGGCGTCGATGTGTTGACCAGCACGGAGGCGCTTGCCCTCACCCAGCAACCGCAGAGCCTCATCGTTCTAGGCGGACGATACGTGGCCCTGGAGCTGGGCCAAATCTTCGCCCGGCTTGGCACACAGGTGACCATCCTCCAGCGCAGCGATCGCATTCTTCCAGATCACGAGCCAGAGATTGGCGATGCGCTGAAGGCCACCCTCGCGGACGAGGGAGTCGAGATTCACACCGGCGTGCGCGTTCTTCGACTGCGCAAGGACGAGACTGAGAAGGTCGTCGAGGCCATGGTGGCTGGCGAGGCGCGCTCTTTCCGGGCTACGCACATATTGGCCGCCACCGGCCGGCGTGCCAATACCGCTGGGCTGGGGTTGAAGGCGGTGGGTATTCATACGGACGAGCGCGGAGCCATCGTGGTAGACGCGGGGATGCGGACGGCCAACTTGCGTGTTTACGCAGCGGGAGACGTAACCGGACCGCCGATGCTGGTGCACATTGCAGCGACGGGAGGCAAGCGAGCCGCGGAGAATGCGCTTCTTGGCCAGGCCCAGCCGCTAGACAGAGGGATTGTCCCGGCAGTGATCTTCACCGACCCACAGGTGGCGACGGTAGGCCTGACGGAGGCGCAAGCGCGCGCAGAGGGCATCGAAGTGCAAACGGCGACCCTTCCGTTGAGCTACGTCCCTCGGGCGCTCGCAGCACGGGACACGCGGGGCTTGATGAAGCTCGTGGCGGACGGGAGGTCCGGCCATCTTGTGGGGGCGCACATCCTGGCTGCAGAGGCCGGGGAGGTGATCCAGACGGCGACGATGGCACTGCGCGCCGAGATGAGGGTGCAGGATTTGACGGAGACGCTTTTCCCTTACCTGACCCAGGTGGAGGGCCTGAAGCTGGCGGCGCTATCCTTCGACCGGGATGTGGCGCTGCTTTCTTGCTGCGCGGGGTGACGCGGTTCGAGAAAGGCGCCCCCGCCGGAAGGAGACACTCAATGTCGGATAGGATTCGAGTCCTGTTGGCCGACGACCACGCGGTCGTGCGCAAAGGCATTCGCGAGTTCCTCGAGGAGGCGGGCGGAACGGGCGCTGATGGCGGTGATCCAAAGGCGTTGCTGCAAGAGCTGGAACAGCGAGGGCTGCGCGTGTTGCGGGGCCACACCGGAGACTGCTATGACTTGGGCTCGGCTGGCGCGCTGGATATCCATCCTCTTTGATAGTTCTGTGCTGTCGCTGATCGTCTTTCCGGCGATTGGCTGGCAGGCCGCGGGCTGGCCGGGCATCGCGTGGGCGATGCTCGCGTTGCGCACCTTGTCTGGGCTTCCCCTGGCCTACGTCTGGCTCGGACTGCGACGGGGATGGGTGAGCGACTGGGAACTCAGCCACCGCGAAGAGCGCCCACGCTTCATCCTGGTCAGTTTCAGCAGCGATCTGCTCGCCCTTTTGCTCCTGGGTCTGGCGGGCGCCCCTCGCGCCGTGTGGCTGCTGGCGCTGATCTAAGCCTGCCTGGGGTTGACCATGTTCACCATCTCCAGTTTCTGGAAGATCAGCCTGCACATGGTCGGGGT
>JAUVSX010000318.1 GCA_030596915.1 Chloroflexota bacterium
AAGGCGCTGTACAAGGACCCGCCAGCGCACTGGCCAGAGATCATGCCGCCCCTGGCAGGGCTGTTCTCGATACCCTTCGGCGCTCTGTACTCTCGCAACGTACGCAATCTTCTTTTCGCTGGCCGGCACATCAGCGCTACGCACGTGGCATTCGGCTCTACGCGTGTGCAGGGAACGACAGGGGTGATGGGGCAGGCCGTCGGCACTGCGGCGGCACTGTGTCTCAAGTACGATGTCGACCCACGTACTCTACGTCGGGAGCACATCACCGACCTGCAGCAACAGCTACTCAAGGATGATTGCTACATCAAAGGCTTGCAAAACACAGATACCAGGGATGTGATCCTGAACGCCGACGCGCAAGCCTCAAGCGTGTCAGCGCTGGAGATGACTGGCGTGGAGAGTTGGCTGCCACTGGCCGTCGGGCGCGGGCAGATGATCTGCTTCTCGGAGCCAAACGTGGAGACAATCTCGCTGCTCCTCAAGTCGACAGGCCAACAGGGGCAGGTGCTGCAGGCAGAGCTGGTCCGGGCGGCGCGGCTCGATGACTTCGCGTCAGGCGAGGCCGTCGCCGCTGCCACGGCAAAGGTGGACGCCAGTAGCATTGGATGGGTTGACCTGCACTTCGCGGCGGAGATCGACCCTGATTTCCCTTACTGGGTGCGCGTCGAACCTGTCGAGGGTGTAAGCTGGGCGTTCACGTCGCGCGAGGAGATCGGGGCGCAGCGGGCCGAATGGTATGAGCTCCTGGGGCGCTGGCAGCCAGTACGCGGCACCCATGCCTTCCGCGTCGTGCCCGAGGCCCGGCCCTTCGGTCCCGAGAATGTGGTCAAAGGCGCTAGCCGTCCCGAAGCAGGTCCCAACCTTTGGATCTCTGACAGTTCTGTATCCCTGCCTCAGTGGATCGAACTAACCCTGACTGAACCCCGTTGGATGGACACAATCTACCTGACTTTCGATACCAACCTGTCGGACCTCGTCGATAGCGGGGCCGCGGCGGAGAGTGTGCGTGACTACCGGGTGCAGGTGAGCTATAGGGGCCCCTATGTCGAGGTCGCCCATATTCAAGGCAACTGCCAGCGCCGGCGAATCCACCGCTTTGACGGGTTTCGAGCCGCCAAGGTTAGGCTCACGGTTGAGGCAACCAACGGCGTGCCCGAAGCGCGGCTCTATGAAATCAGGGCATACCAGGAGAGGCTATGAACATCGTACATGAACCGGCCCGAGACATCCCTGTGGTGGACGAGGCTGACGTCCTGGTCATCGGCGGGGGACCCGCCGGCATGATCGCTGCGATCGCAGCAGCGCGCAATGGAGCACGCACCATCGTCGTCGAGCGATATGGCTTCCTGGGGGGCATGGCGCCCAACGGCCTCGTCGGGCCCATCCTGGCCATCTACCATTGGTACGGCGCAGGGCGCATCGTGGGGGGGATCCCGTGGGAGATGCTGAAGCGTATGGAAGCCCTCGGCGGCGCCATCCTGGGCAAGGATGGACCGCATGTCTCCTTTGATCCCGAGGTGCTCAAGTACGTGGCCGACCAGATGACCTTGGAGGCAGGAGCCGAGATGCGGCTGCATTCCACTGCTACCGCAGTGAGCTGCGACGGCGATCGGATGAACGGCGTGATCCTGGAGAGCAAGTCAGGGCGCCAGGCGGTTGTGGCCAAAGTCATTGTAGACGCGACCGGGGACGCTGACATTGCGGCCTGGGGCGGAAACGCCTTCGAAAAGGGCCATCCCGAAACCGGGGCGATGCAGCCGATGACACTCTATTTCCGCCTGGCTAACGTGAACACCGAGCTGATGGAAAACCCCAACAACCCCGAGACTTTCTACACCATGGTAGAGACGCGTGAGTTGCTACAGAAAGCTGTGGATGCCGGGGAACTGCCCCTCTTCGGTGGCCCCTGGGCGCCCAAGTCAAGCACGGTCCGCGATGGTGAGGCAGGCGTCAACATGGTTCGAGTATGGGGGGATGCGACTGACGTGCTCGACCTGACGCGCGTCGAGGTCACGGCGCGCGACCACGTGCAGCGGTTCGTCAAGTTTCTGAAAGCACACGTCCCAGGTTTCAAAAACTGCTACCTGTACGACACGGCACCGCAGATTGGTGTGCGCGAGACGCGGCGTATCTGTGGGGACTATCAGCTCACCGTGGACGACATCGCCCAGAGCAGACAGTTCGGTGACGGCATTGCTCTGGGCGGACACATTGTAGACATTCACTCGCTGGACGGCACCACTGAGCAATACGGTGTCCGCGTCGAACCCTATCAGATACCGTATCGCTCCCTTTTGCCGACGGGAATGGTGAATGCAATTGTCACTGGACGACCCATCTCCGCGACGCACGAGGCCCACGCATCGCTGCGCGTGATGGGCACTTGCATGGCGTTGGGGGAGGCGGCGGGGACGGCAGCGGCGTTGGCTGCCCGGGGGAGTGGCCTGGTAAGGGCCGTTGAAACAAGCGCCCTGGTGACTCAGCTCAAGCGCCAGGGGGCGATCGTAGATACCGACGGCATTCAATAGGGGGGTGCAATCAATGGACTACATAATGGAACCAACGCGTCGGTTGCCGGTCCTCGTCGAAGCCGATGTGGTCGTCGCCGGGGGAGGCCCTGCTGGCTTTGCGGCAGCCGTGGCGGCCGCACGGCGGGGGGCCAAGACGGTGCTGATAGAAGGACAAGGCTTCCTTGGCGGTATGATGACTGGCGGCCTCGTGCTCACATTGGGCGGCTACAACTGCTGGATCGCCCCTTTCGAGCGGGTCGTCACCGGCATTGGGGGAGAGATGGTCCAGCGTGCCGAGGAGTTGGGGGGCGCCGAAGACAACGAGGGTTTCGTCCTGAACAGCGAGCCCGAGGTGCTCAAGATCGTCTGCGACGATATGGTGCTCGAGGCCGGCGTCCAGTTGCTGCTCCACTCAAAGGCGACCGCCCCCTACGTGGATGGCTCGCGCGTGCGCGGGCTGATCGTGGAGAACAAATCGGGCCGCAGCATCGTGCTGGGCAAGGTAGTTGTCGACGCGACGGGGGACGCCGATATCGCCGCCCGAGCAGGAGCCCCATTCGAGAAAGTCGAAGGACTCCAGCCGATGACCACCGGCTTCATCCTTGGCAACGTGAAGGGGTCCAGCGCGGAGGAGGTCGCTCGCCCGATGCCGCCCGGCTACACGGAAGCGGGCGTGCCGAAGAAGCGCTTGCATCGGGCGAGGCGAGTTGATGTGGTGCCCGATGCTGATGCGATGGCGCTGGCGCGAGAGGCGGGCGAGGTTCCCGTCTATGGCGGTCCCTGGTTCGGTGGTCTGTACGCCGATCGCATCTGGGTCAACGCCGTTCGCATCTTCGCCGACTCCACCGACGCCGAGAGCCTGACACACGCAGAGGTACAAGGCCGACGCGACGCGTGGGCGCTATACCACTACCTGCGGGATAATGTGGAGTCGTTGAAGGAGAGCACATTCCTGATGACGGGATCCATTATCGGCCTGCGTGAGAGCCGGCGCATCACAGGCGACTACAGGCTGACGGGCGACGACGTGCGCCGTGAGGCCCGTTTCCCCGATGGCGTGGGCCTGGGATGCTGGTGGACCGACGTGCACCCGGCCGACGGGCGCAGTGGCCTGCACCTGGATTACATCCCCTGGCCTTACCAGATCCCCTATCGCACGATGCTACCCCAGGGGGTGGAAGGACTGCTGGTTGCCGGTCGCAGTGTCTCGGCCGACCGTGAGGCGAACGGCTCCTTGCGCGTCGCCGGCACCTGCATTATGCTGGGGGAGGCTGCGGGAACCGCCGCGGCCCGGGCCGCCGCTAAGGACATCACACCCCGCCAGGTAGATGCATCCCAGTTGCAGGGAGCACTCCGGGAACAGAACGTCAAGCTAGAACCTGAATTCAGCAGTCGGAGGAGATGATCGTGAAGACAATTAGAGAACCGGCCAAGGACCTGCCAATCGTCCGAGAAGTTGACGTGGTTGTCGCAGGTGGGGGTCCGACCGGCATCACCGCTGCCCTGTCGGCCGCGCGCAACGGCGCCAAGACTCTTCTCCTGGAACAAGGGGGCTTCCTGGGTGGCAACGCCACGATGTGGCTACCGCTCCTCTGTTTCCTGGATGTGGACGGGAATCAGATCATCAGAGCGATCCCGCAGGAGATCGTCGATCAGATGGAGAAGCGTGGCGCCGTCACCAGGCATTACCCGTGTGTTCTGCACGAAAGCTACACGATCTACGACCCCGAGGTGTTCAAGATTGTGGCCCAGGAGATGCTCCTGGAAGCTGGCGTGGACATCCTGCTGCACACCTTCGTCGCAGACGTCGTTGCCGAAGAAGGCCAAGTTCAGGCCCTGATCATCGAAAACAAGTCAGGCCGGCAGGCAGTGACCGGGACAGTCTACATCGACTGCACGGGCGACGGCGATGTGGCGGCAAGAGCGGGAGCACCCTGGGAGAAGGGCGATGAAGAGGGCGGCATGATGCCCCCTTCGCTGATGTTCACGCTGCGCAATGTGGATGTCGAGGAGGCCCGGCGGGCGCTGATTGAGGAGTCTGAACGGTACAAGCTACAGGAGATCCCGGCCGAGGAGATCGAGCGGAACGAGCACTTCATCGCCGTCGGTGTGACGGACCGCGTCCTGAGG
>JAUVSX010000474.1 GCA_030596915.1 Chloroflexota bacterium
CGGTCCAGTAGTCATAGGCGATCTCGCTGGGGTGCACCTCCAGCGCGAACCTGACACCCACCTGGTCGAACACGTCCAGGATCGGGTTCCAGCGATCGGCGAAATCCTGGTACCCTGCCTCGATCATTTCGGGCGGCACCGGTGGGAAGCCTGCCAGGACGTGCCATATCTTCGAGCCCGTGAAGCCGGTCACCGTCTTGATTCCGAACTTGGCCGCAGCGCGCGCGGTGTTCATCATCTCTTCGGACGCGCGCTGGCGCACGCCCTCAACGTCCCCATCGCCCCAGATGCGCCCAGGGACGATGTCCCTATGGCGCTGGTCGAGGGGATGATCGCAGACGAGCTGCCCGACCAGGTGCGCGCCGAGCGAGAAGCAACTGAGGTTGTACTTGTTGAGGATGTCCCACTTGGCCTGTACGTAGCCGTCGTCCTCGAGCGCCTTGTCCACCTCGAAGTGATCGCCCCAGCAGGCAATCTCCAGACCGTCGAATCCCCAGTCGCCGGCCTTCTGGGCGAGCGTTTCGAAGGGCAGGTCGGCCCACTGTCCCGTGAACAACGTGACTGGTTGCGGCATGGCATTCACTCCTTTCCAGATATGATGGCCCCTAATGAGCGGTAGCTAGTTTCGAACCGCCGCCGCGATGGCGGCGATGTCCGCTTGATTCGAGCCGCAGCAGCCTCCGATGACGCGCGCTCCGAGGCCGACGAAGCGGCGGGCGTACTCCGCCATATCCTCCGGCGTGGCGTCGTAGACGATCTCGCGCCCCACGGCGTGCGGCACGCCTGCGTTGGGCTTCGCGATCAGGAACGCTTCGGGAGCCGCGGCGTGCATCGCGGCAATCGCGCTCTCGGTCATCTCGAGCGTCGAGCCGCAGTTGGCGCCATACGCGTCGATGCCCAGATCCCGCAGCACCTGGGCCGCCCGCTCGGGGCTCACGCCCATGTTCGTGTGTCCGAAGTGGTCGAAGGAGAAGGTGGCGAAGATGGGGGTGTCGGCATCGGCCTGTCGCGCGGCCGCTATGGCGGCCTGCATCTCCTCCATCGCGGACATGGTCTCGATGTAGAAGACGTCTACGCCTCCCTCCGCCAGGGCCAGTGCCTGCTCGGAGAAGATATCGAGCGCATCCTCGTACGTGAGCGGCCCAATGGGCGCGAGGAACTTGCCCAGCGGACCGATGTCGCCGGCCACGTAGGCGCGGCCGGCCGCGGCCTCCTGCGCGATCTCCACGGCCCGCCGGTTGATCTCGGGTACGCGCTCTGCGTATCCCTTGCGCTCCAGCCGCACCCGCGTCCCGCCGAAGGTGCAGGTCAGGATCAGCTCCGCTCCCGCCGCGAGGTACCCCTCGTGTACACCCCGTATGGCATCGGGGTTTTCGAGCAGCCAGACTTCGGGTGGCAACCCGGTGGGCAGGCCCGCATCCTGCAGCATGGTGCCCGTCGCCCCATCGGCGACGATGGGCGGGCCGCTCTCCAGACGGTCCAGAATGCTTCTCCGACGGGGCATTTCTTGTCTCATGCTATCTGTCAGTCCTTCTCCTCGGCGCTGAACAAGGTCAGGTCGGCGAGCTGTTGCAAGTCGGCGTGCTTGCCGATATCGACGTGTTCGGCCGCCCAAGCTGCGTAGTGTCGGCGCGGGAAGCTCGGGGCAAGCTGGTGGCAGAGACGCACGAGATGGTCTTTGCCGTGGAACCAGACCAAGTAGCCGCGGTTGGCGAAGAACTGCTCATCACTGAACTGCTCACGATAGGCTTGCGCATACTCTGTCATACGGTCCGTATGTACGTCACGCAGTTGGTCACTATAGGATTCGACAAGCCGGCACGCCTTGGCAAGGCAGTCGCTGTATTCCAGTGTTGTAGGGACGCTGCCACTCCCTCGTGTCCAGGTTGTCGCGACTTCCGGCCAGCGCGGGCCGGGTTTCAAGCTCGCCAATGCCCAACGTACGGCTTGATAGCCGGCCAGTTCGCGGGCCGACTTCGCGATGAGGTCTTCGATCTCGGCAAGCGACAGCGCCGGGCCGTGGTTCCAACCTGGCGCTTGCTCCCGTTCAGTCCAGTACTGCCATATCAAGTCAGCATCAATGAAGTAGTTCTCAACCGCCGCACGGTGGGTGAGGTAGATGGGTTTCTCGCCTGGCAATCGAATCAGGCCGGACTGAGCGGCCGGCTCGGCGTCGAAGTCGCGGTCGCGGAAGCCCAAGAACGTGGGCGGGGAGTGTTGATATGTGCCCAGGTACCCCTCGATAAAGGCACGCATACCGCGCTTCCCGCCCACTGGTCGCACAAAGGCCCGTCCCACGGGCAGGACGTGTGCCAGGAGCAAGGGATCCAAACTTCCCTCGTGCCCTTCGCAGAATACGATGGTAGTCGATGGGTCAACGACGCTTGGCAATGCCGTGCCTCACAGGCGACGGATCGACTCCTCCGGAACGATGGACGTCACCGCGTCAGAGTGGGTCGTAATGATGAACTGGTTGTTCTTTCCCAGGCTGCGCAGTGCCTTCAGCAGCCCCTGCTGGAGCGGCGGGTGCAGGTGCAGCTCCAACTCGTCGATCAGGATCACCGAATTGCGAATGCTCCAGTTCGCAAAGTCGAGGATCATGGGGAAGATCGACCGCTCGCCGCCGGACATTTCCCCCAGCTCGTATTGGTGTCTGCCATCGAAGAGATAGAACCACGGTTCAGCGAGGATGTCCTCGATCTCTGTACGCGGCACGGGGCCCTCGAATCGGTGGTTCGGGAAGATCGTGTGGTACGCACGCTCAATGTCGGGGAAGAAGTCGCGCTGCCCAGGGCGGAGTTCATACTTGCCTCGCTGTATCCGGTCGTGGAAGTTGAACCAGTCTGACATGCGGCGCCGCAGCAGGTCCATGGTGAGTACCTGTTCGTCGCTCTCCGCTGCCGTCAGGCTGTTGGCGGTGCGGTGCTCCGTGTACCAGAAGACGTCACCTACCCGCTCGAAAATGCATTGGCCCTCGGCAGCTTCCCTCACGACCATACGGGCGTACCGGCGGCCATGGAACTGGAAGAACTCGCCGGCCGTTGGCGCTTGAACGCGTTTCTTGTCGGGATCGTAGCTCACCCTCACGACGGGTCTCTGACCGGGTGGCGCATAGGTCTGATCCTGGCCCATGTCCGTACGCTGGAAGTAGTCGCGCGTGGCCTCGATCTCGTCCTGAGTGAACTCGA
>JAUVSX010000101.1 GCA_030596915.1 Chloroflexota bacterium
CACGTCGACGGGCTGCCCGGCCTTTGACCCGGGGGTATAGATCGTGAACTCAGCCTTCTGACGCAGGCGGGCGATTCTCTCGCCGCTGATGCCCGAGCCAGCGAGCCCCTCGCGCCACTTCTGGGCCTGTTGCGCAGCGTATTCCGCCAGGTCGACCCCGCGCCGCCGGGCGCTCTCGGGATCGACCCAGGGCTCGAAGTCCTGCGCGCGCAACTCGGGGAAGGTCAGCAGCAGGTTCGCCAGATCACCCTTGGGATCGACGATCAGGGTCGGAATACCCTGGAGCAGCGCCTCCTCGAGCAGGATGACGCCCAGACCCGTCTTGCCCGAGCCGGTCATTCCAAGGATGACCGCGTGAGTCCTCAGGTCGCGGGCGTTGTAGAGGACGGGCTGGTCTGTGGTCGTACCGGCCGCCAAGTCGTACTCGTGGCCAAGAAAGAGCTTGCCGGGCTGGTCAATCGTGCTCATTGAGCTTTCCCTCTAGTCTACACGTTCATTTTACACCGGCAAGGGCAAGCCGCAAGTGTCTGACGCACAGACCACCTGCCCCCGGCCTTCCTACCAGGAGCTCGCTGCCCTCGTCCTCAAGGGTCAGGTGGTCGCCCTCGGGGAGGCACCGGCGGCTTGGCGCGGCGCCACGCGCCCCCAAGGACGCAGGCCTAGCCCGATCTGAAGATGGCCGGTCGAGCCCGACTGCTCTGGTACTGCTCCTTGCCGCGCTTGCATCCCTGGGAAAGGTATGTTATAATGCGACCGTTCGTATATACGGCTATGCGCATATACACAACATACCAGACTTGATCCGGCAATGCGGGAGGGGGCTCCTCCCCCACCGTTGGTATCTGAGGGGGCCTCTTGGGCAAGTGTGATCTGACAAAGGGGGCTGGAAGATGAAAGTCGCTGTCGCGTCTATGGGTACGGTGCCGGAGGCGCTGGTAGGTGTCCTCTTCGGCATGTGCTCGCAGTTCCTGGTTTTCGACCTGGACACGATGGAGTACGTGGTCGTCTCCGTGCCGCCCAGGCAGGAGGACCAGGACCGCGTAAGCCTGGCGGCGATCCGTGCGGTTGCCACACAGGGTGTGTCCGCCGTCATCACCGGGCACGTCAAGGAGATCTGCCGCCAGACCTTGTTCGACCTGGGTATCGACGTGATCGACGGCGTTGAGGGCATGACGGTGCACGATGCAATAGAGCGCTACAGAGCCACCGGCCTGGCGACACCTGGATCTCGCAAAGGGTTCGTGAATCGCATCGCCGTCACGTCGAGCGGCGAGGGGCTGGAGGCGCGCCTTGAGACCCCGCTGCACACGTGCACGTCTTTCATCGTCGTCGATCCGGCGACGAACGAGTGGAAGGTCGTGCGGGTAGAGCCGGATGGTCCACCCCGCGAGGTAAGCCTCAACGCCATTCGGACAGTTGTGCGGAGCGGCGCCGGCGTGCTCATCGCGCCACAGGTTCACCCCGAGTGCTGCATGGCCCTGCAGGCGCTGGCGGTGACGGTCTACATCGCTCCCGAGGGGATCACCGTCGGGGACGCGATTGAGATGTATGAGGGCGGGCAACTGGAACCACTCCAGTACGCCTTCTAGGTACCGGGGTACAGAACACCACAGGAGGCACATAAATGAAGATGGGCGTACTGGTCCTGGAGGGTCCGTACCAGCACGAGGCGGCTGATTCGGCCTATCACTTCGTCAGGGCGGCCCTGGCACGTGGTCACGAGATCACCGGCATCTTTCTCTATACCGACGGCGTGAACAACGCGAACGGGTACATCAAGCCGCCGGGCGAGCGCAACATCGGCCAGCGCTTCAGCGAGCTGGGCGCAGAGGGCATTCCGGTTGTGGCCTGCACGGCGTGCGCACGCTTCCGGGGTTTCCGGCGGGACATGGTCTCGGAGAACGTGAGCCTGTCGGGGCTGGGCGCACTCTCCGAGTACCTCAGAGAATCCGATCGGTTCGTAACCTTCGGGGACTGAGCTTCATACCAGGACCGATAGAAACAGGGAGGGGAGATGGGTGAGACTGTCGCAGTCTTGATGCGCAAGGCGCCCTACGGTTCGGTCTACACCGCCGAGGGCTTTCGCTCAATGATGGGTATCGGGGTCTTCGAGATGGACGTCAGTGTGGTGTTCGTCGACGACGGCGTGTACGCACTGGTCAAGGGCCAAGATCCCGCCGGGTTGGACATGAAGCCTCTGGGCGATGCCTTCCCGGTGTTGGCGGACTTCGGCGTCACCAAGTTCTATGTGCACGACGACTCTTTGACGGAGCGGGGCCTGACGCCGGACGATCTCGTGATGGACGTCGAGATCGTGGACGGCGCGGGGGCGGCTCAGGTGCTCGAGTCGGCCGGGCTCGTGCTGCCATTCTAGGCCAGGGGAGAAAACAACATGCTATACACGATCAACAAGTCGCCTCTGATGTTCGGCAACCTCAAGTCGGTGCTGAGGGTCGCTCCCACGGGTGACCCCATCCTGCTTTACGAGGACGGCGTGTACGCTGCGGTCAAGGGCGCAGCAAGCGAGGATTTGCTTGCGGCGGCGGTGGCGGACCACCCCTTGTACGCGCTCAAGGCCGATCTCGACGCCCGGGGCCTCGTCTCGCTGGCCGACGGTGTCCAGGTCATCGACTATGATGGCTTTGTCGAGTTGGTGGAGCAGCACCAGGTCGTCCCCTGGCTCTAGCCCATAGGGGCCACATCGCTCTGGTTCGAGCCGCCTGGAGACGAGTCACTGGCCGAGGCCAATGGCAGGGCTCAATCATTATCAGTCACAATCACAGGAGGGAGAGATAGAATGGACGTCAAGGCAGACGTGGTGCAGGACTCGATCGGCCAGATGTGCCCGATGCCGATCGCATACATGGCCCGCAACATGAGGAAGATGGAGGTCGGCAAGGTGCTCGAGATCCAGTCCGACGACGACGGGGCGCACGCCGATATCCCGGCCTGGTGCGAACAGACCGGGAATCAATTCCTGGGCGAGGAGCAGGCCGGGGACTACGTCCGCTACTTCGTCAAGAAGACAGTTGCGTGAAGGAGTAATCACACATGGCTGAGGACAACAACAAGGCAACGTTCGTCGTAATCAGTGGCGATATGGACAAGGTGTTCGCCGCTTTCATTATGGCTACGGGATGCGCAGCCGCCGGAATGGATACGACGCTCTTCTTCACCTTCTGGGGACTGAACGCGATCAAGACCGGAAAGATCGCCAAGCCCGACAGCTTTCTGGGCAAGATGATGGCGGTCATGAATCGCGGCGGCATCAATCGCCTGAATCCATCCAAGTTCAGCTTCGCCGGGATTGGGCGCGGCCTGTTCAAGAAGATGATGAGCGACACGAACGTGGCATCGCTTCCAGAGCTACGCGATATGGCGCGCGAGCTGTGTGTACATTTCCAGGCCTGCAAGATGAGCATGGATGTCATGGGCATCTCGCAGGAGGACCTGATCCCCGAGGTGACGGACATCGTTGGCGTCGCGACGATGGTCAACAACGCCTCCAAATCGAAGATCCAGATGTTCATCTAGGAGCCCAACGGTGGCGCCCCGCCGGCCAGGACGTCCTTAGCTGGGGGGGGCCTAGCCACCGGTGAGTAGGGAGTGAACCCGACGTGGACCGAACGTTGATCGAGGAAGTCAACCTGCTGCACGCCCAGATGTGCCAGAGTCTGGCCGATCCGACGCGCATCCTGATCCTGTATTCCCTGGCCTCGGGACCGCGCTACGTGACCGAACTGGCGGAGATGCTAGGCGTGAGCCAGCCGACGATTTCCCGACACCTCAAGATCCTGCGCGAGCGTGGCCTGGTTCACGGCACGCGGGAGGGGAACACGGTCCACTACGCGCTACGCGATCACCGCATTATCGAGGCCCTGGACCTGCTGCGCGAGGTGATGGCTGACCTGCTGAATCAGCAGGCCGAGATGGCCGTAATCGTCGCCCAGTGAGGCAGTCCGCCTCTCGGCCATGCCATAGCATGCCGGGAGGGGTATCACGACCGCGGGTCGATCCGACACTCGGCGCGATCCGGCTAGGGACCACGCCGGAGAAAAGCCAACGCAAAGACGCAGAGACTCTCTGCGACGCGCCGTCTTCGGCGCGCCTTTGCACCATTGCGTTGAGATTGCTTCACGCGGTCTGACCGTACACTCTCAGCCCGTGATCACCACCTGAGGCAGCAGCTCCCCCACCTGACCGCGTCTACACACGCCAGTGCCTTGGTTCATCACGACCGAGGCAGCCGCAGCCATGCCAAGCGAAAGGGCCTCGGGCCAGCTCGCGCCCTGGCTGCGCTTCATCATGATGGCGCCGCTCAACGCGTCGCCGGCGCCGGCCGTGTTGACGACCGGTACTCGCAGCGGACGAGCGATGTAGGTCTGTCTAGCTGTGAGGGCCAGCGCGCCACGCGCCCCCAGCGTGACGATCAATGCCTCGCTCGCCCAGGCGCCGAGCCGCGCCCGCAGCCGCGCCGCGACGGTCCATGCTCCCTCAGTCGCGTCGTCCAGCGCCCCTGCAATCTCGGGATCAAGCGCTCGTAGTTCGTCCTGATTCACCTTGAGCAGGTGAGGCACGCCCGCAACGCCTTCCCGAAGCGGCTCGCCGGACGAATCGAGCAGCGTGTAGAGACCCAGGCGCCGCGCGTGGCGCACCAGGTGGGCGTAAGCATCGCGGGGGAGACCAGGAGGCAGGCTCCCACCGAGCACGACTCCCCAGCTCTGAGATGCATACCGGTCGAGGACGACAAGCAGATCCTCCAGGTGGCCGGGCCCAGCCCGCAGCGAGGGTACGCTGATCGTCGACTGGCGCCTGGCTGCCAGGTCGACGAGGACCACCGACATCCGCGTCTCGCCCTCGGCGACCACGAAATCGTGGCGGATGCCGATCTCATCCAGCAGCGCGCCGAGCAACTGGCCGTTGCGCCCCGCCCTGAATCCGCTGGCCAGCGTGTCTCCGCCCAACTCGTGGATGACCAGCGACGCGCCGACGCCCTTTCCGCTCGGCGCGAACGCCTGGCCCTCACCTTGCACCTTGTCACCCAGGCGAAAGCCGCGCACGAAGATCGCGCGGTCGATGGCCGAGTTGGGCGTTACTGTGAGGATCATGCCTGATCCAGGGGCATAGCCAACAGGCGGCGCATCAGCAGGACGTGGGCGCTCCACTCCAGGCGTTCCATCACATCGTAGGCATCGGCCAGGTCTCTGCCGACGGTGACCGCACCGTGCCCGGCGAGGATCAGTCCCAGGCCATTCTTCTTCAACGTCTCGCGGCGCGGGCGCAGTTTCTCGACGACGGCGTCGGCCACCTCTCTGCTGTGGGCAGGCAGGGCCGGGACGACCTCGACGGTGCCGAACTTGCGCGTGTACTCCATCGTCGGCGTGACGGGCTCGCCGGCTGCCGCGAAGACGCTGAGGTCGCGCGCGTGGGCGTGGACGACGCCGTTGATCTCCGGGAAGTGGCGGTAACACGCGAAGTGCATCTGACCCTCGCGGCTGATCATCGCGGGATCTCCCTCGATCGGATTGCGGTCGATGTCCACAACGACGATCATATCCTCGCGCAGTTTCCAGCGGTGGCGGCTGCCCAGTCCGCGCGGCGTGATGTAGATGCGCTCGCCAACGCGGCAACTGATGTTTCCGCCGGCGGTGTTGGTCAGAAAGCGACCGTACAGCAGGTGGCCAATCTCCACCATCAGCGGACGCGGATCATCAGAAGAGGTCATTGGCCCTCCTGTTGGTAAGCTCGGGCGCGCTCGCGCAGGCGAAACAGAATCTGGTCGTGGATCAGGCCGTTGGTAGCGAGGCATTCTGGGATATCGACGCGGTACGGCGCGCCCGCAGGCGTCGTGATCCTGCCGCCGGCTTCAGCGACCAGGACGGTTCCCGCTGCGGTGTCCCAGGGCTTCATCCCCAGGTTGAAGTAGACATCGAGCCATCCGGCTGCGACGTAGGCCAGCGCCAGTGCCGCCGAACCCAGCGCCCGGACCGTCCGGCACCAGGGGGCGACCTGGTTCACGTGAGCGAGCGTACGCTCGCGGACCTCGTCGGCGTGGCCCCAATCCAGGCCCACCACAGCGTCGGCGAGCGTTTCCACGCGGCTGGCGCGTATCGGTGTGCCGTCGAGCTGCGCGCCCTGGCCGCGTTGAGCCGCGAACATCTGGTCGCGCAGAGGATCGTAGATCGCGCCGACGATCGGCACGTCGTCCTCGAGCAGGCCCACCGAGACCGAACAGATGGGGAGACGGCGTGAGTAGTTGGTCGTCCCATCGATGGGATCAACGATCCAGGTGTACCGGCTGCCGGGTGCGCTCTCGCCGGCCTCCTCCGAGAGGATCGTGTGGTCGGGAAAGCGGGCGCGAATCGTCTCCAGGACGATTCTCTCGGCGATATAGTCAACCTCGGTGACCACATCGCGGTAGCCCTTGACAGTGACGTTCCGCGCGGCCGGGTAGTGTTCGGCGACCGCCTGCCCGGCTCGCCGGGCCGCTTCGATGGCTGTGTCTAACATGTGCTCCCTGGGTGCGTTCTAGTTTGGGGCGATTCTCCACCACTCCGCATGGTGGGCTGTCAAGATGGCAGCCGTTTCGGCGCGCCGCCCGCCTGACCGAGCATCTTCACTTTAATACCGTCTCTCTCTATTCAGATGCTACACTTGTGACAACAGAGAATCTCGGTGGCTGCTCCATATGCTTCTTCACTGCGCACAGTTCTGCGGAACGCGCCATAGCAGCTCGGTAGTTCTGCGGGAAATCGGACGGAACCCTGACTCCAACGACGACCCTCTCCACCATTCTGGTATCGCCGTTCCTCTCCATTCTCTGAATCAATCTTATCTTCTCTGTCGGGATATTGCGATGCTGGCAAAACTGGAGGACATAGATTCCAGCACACGTCCCTATGGAAGCCAGGAAGAAATCGAAAGGCGCCGGCGCCGAGCTTTCGCCGCCATTGTCGATCGATTGGTCTGTCTGAATTGTGAAACCCCGATATTGAGCATCTACTTTCTTCCCGCCCGGGAAGGATACGACCATCTCCATCACACTCCCCTCCTATTGACTCGACATACTATTCGCAGACAGTCCGCACCCCGGCCCGCGGTTCAGCCAGCGCGCGGCCCGCTACGTCAGCTCAACTGGCAGCTTCCGGTCGATGGCGATAGCCTGCTCGCTGACCCGGCAGGACCAGGCGTAGACGCCAACTCCTGCGCGGGCAGCCTCCCGCAGCGCCAAAGCGAAAACGGGGTCGGCCTCGGCGTGCGGCGCGAAGCGGCGTGCATCGGGTCGCTGGACGACAAACACGACGGCTGCCTGCTCCCCACCTCGGGCGATCTCTGTCAGCTCGCGCACGTGCCGCGCACCGCGCAGTGTCGGGGCGTCGGGGAAGCGGGCGACGCCCTTCTCGACGAGCGTCACCGATTTGGCCTCCAGCCATCCGGTGCCATCGTCCCCAATGAGCCGGAAGTCCAACCGGCTCTCCCCGCGCCTCACCTCCCGCTCGAAGCTTGTGTACTCGCTGAACGGCTCCAGGCACCCGTCCGCGAGCGCCTCCGCCAGGAGGTCGTTTGGGCGCCTCGCGTCCACTGAGACCAGCACGCCCGCGTAGGCGACGAGCACCATATCGAAGCGCGTCTTGCGGTTCGGACTGTCGAAGGCCGCCAGCCAGCAGCGCCGGCCGGGGGTGAGCAGCTCGGTGAGCCGGCCGGAGTTGGGCAGGTGCGCGGCGGCGAGCTCGCCGTGGACCTCAACGGAGACGCGGAAGCGGTTGTCGCGCCGCACGAAGCGGCCCTCGATCAGCGGGGGAAATCTCACGGGCGCGATTATACGCCGCAGGCGAGGGGCGGCAAGGGAGCGATTCAGCGAATCAGTCTGTAGCCGCGGCCCGGTGTACTCACCGGCTTCCATCACCGCGTCCGTTGTAGCCGCGGTATTCCTTACCCCGCTTCCATACCCGCACAGATTGCCGGCCGTCATCAGCGCCGCTCTCCCCCTCATCCCCCCCGCCCCCTTCTCCCCACGCCTGTCCTGCGGACAGGTTGGGGGAAGGGGGAGCCAAAGACCCGTATGCAGGTTCGCAGTGACGGCCTTAGCCATGTAGCCGCGCCGCGAAACACGCGTGTCGGGAAGCCCGACAGGTGGCGCTGGACGCAGGCCGGAAGTATCTGAATCACCGATGCGCGCAGACCAGCGAATCAGCGAATGCCGGCCGCGGACGGCCGGTGCGAATCAGCGAGGGGATGTCTGAATCACGGATGCCCACACATTATCGGATTTCACGGAGCTGACCTCCGGCAGTCTCCCTCCTCCGCGTGCTGCTGCCGTGACGAGGCCGACCGAGGACGGTCGGGCGACGGCGGACGGACGGGCGACGACGATGGTGCATTGCTGCTGCTCAGGCCATACTACTCCCAAGTGCACGGGAGATCAAAGGCAGGAGAGCTACTACGGCGCGGCTTCCAGCGAACGTAGGGCAGGATTCCCATCCTGCCGGAGGAGCAGCACCACTGAGACACCGAGGGCTGTAGCCGCGGTCTCCATACCGCGTCTGGGGTTTCTCCGTGGACTCCGTGCCTCCGTGGTGGAATTGGACGAGCGGCGGCATGGGAATGCCGCCCTACGGCGCGCCTCCCGCCGAACGTGAGGCAGGTTTCGACACCTGTCGGGAGAGCTGCACCGCGGAG
>JAUVSX010000366.1 GCA_030596915.1 Chloroflexota bacterium
ACGTCCTTGACGTCCGGGTAGTCATCCTCAATCGAGCTGCGGGCATCCGAGTAGCTGGCGCCGGCGTCGCAATCACCGTTGTATACGGCCGCAATGACGTTGTTGTGGGAGCCAGCCTCGACGGTCTGCGCGAAGTCGGAGTCTTGGATCCCGTTGGCCATCAACATGATGCGGGGGATGATGTAGCCCGACGTGGAGTTGGGGTCGACCCAGCACATCACCTTGCCCTTCAGGTCATCAAGGCTCTCGATGCCACTATCCGCCCCCACGTTGATCTGTCCCTTGTAGGACGTCGAACCATAGCGGGAGGTCACAAGGGCAGCGTCAACGCCGTACTTCTCGTTGGCGAGAACGTAGTTGAACGTGTTGAGCCAACCGATGTGGACGTGTTCGGCGCCCATGGCCTCCCGGACGGCGGCAAAGTCCGTGCCAACGTTGGCCACGATGACCAAGCCGCTGATATCGCTGATCATCTCGGCGATGTCATCACCACTCGCGATGATCTCCTCCGTGTCGCCCGAGGGCACGAACGACATAATGATGGGGTTCTTCTCAGTGCCGAGCTTGCCCGGTCCACAGCCTACGAGAAGGCTGAGGACCGTCGCGGTCAGATCCAGTGCCGCCGCAATGCGCTTCTAGATCATCTCAGAAATCCTCCTTGTGCTCGTCGTTATGCTCGTATGAGTGACCGAATACCGAGTACGATCCTGCCGATGGTGAAAGCATGGAATAGACGTGAGTTCTCTGAGTCATCACCTCCCTTCCCGATGCGCTGTGCGGCGTGGCGCCGCAGGGCCGATGCAACGAACGACAAACCCAACGTGCCGAGCCAGAGACGGTCCATCTGGGCTGCTCCCGTCTTTCCGGAGCGGGCCGCGGGAGGCGCCCATCGCGCGTATGATAATACCCCTTCCACGAAGAGTCAAACCGGGCGTTCTGCCCAGTTTTGCCGGGCGGATGTGCCACCGCCAGATATGGGGCTAGGGGCACAGCGCCCCCGCCACAGGTTGCGGCCAGCATTGCCCGGCGCGCGGACAATTGCAGGGCTGGCAGATCGCGCGCTTGACACACAGCGGTCCTCTGATACCATTGCCGCGAGCAAGATCGAGGCTCAACTCACCGCAGCCCGGACCGCGCAATGACCAAACGGAGGACGTGCAATGTCGCGCATCTTGATACCATCGGATGATCTTCTTGTCAAGGCCCACGACCTGTGGGCGAACCAGTGGCTGTTACTGACGAGCGGCGACTACGCCGCTGGCGACTACAACACGATGACCGTGGCATGGGGAAGCCTGGGCACGATGTGGGGCAAACCGTTCGCCCAAATCGTTGTACGCTTCTCCCGCTTCACGTTCGAGTTCACAGAGCGCTACGACTCATTCACACTGAGCGCACTGCCTCGAGATCTGAAGCCCGCACTCCAGCTCCTGGGCTCCAGATCGGGTCGGGACGGAGACAAGATCGCGGAGTCGAAGCTGACCCCGATCGCCTCGACGCAAGTCGCGTCTCCAGGGTTCGACCAAGCTGAACTCATCATCGAATGCCGCAAGATCTACTGGGACGATATGAACCCCGCCCATTTCCTCGATCCTACGATCGAGAAGAACTACGGAGACCGGGACTACCACCGTATCTACTTCGGTGAGGTCGTCGCGACCTGGGGGACGCCCAAGTACGCTTCGAAGTAGGCCGGAGCACTCCCCGCCCGCTAGGCCGGCGGGAGTTCCCTCAGCGCCTGGGGCAGATCGCCCAGGCTCGGCAGCACGCGCCCCAAGGCGTGAGCCTCCACGATTCGGGCGCACCATTCCGGTGTGTATGGCGTCCTGAGCAGGAAAAACGGGATGCCCATCACCAGCGGCACCGCGCCCGGCAGTGACAGCGTATCGGCCACTACGGCCAGTCGCGGATCCTCGATGCTGGCCTTCGTGAGGGCCCCGTAGTAGGCTGGGCGGCGAAGGTCGATCGCACGTGTCTCAGAAACGGGCCATATCTGGATCTCGCCGAGGTCCGGATGCGCGAAGCGATGCGCCCACCTGGGATCCATCTGATATTGGCGGGTGTCTCCCAGCACTTCGACGTCGCCGGGCAACTCGAGGGCCGCCAGATGACGTCGCACTTTGTCGCCCAGCGAATTTGTCAGGACGACGGGCGTGCGATGTGGCTCACGGAGCAGTGTAGAGAGCACGTGAGCCGCGGCGGGGCGGAAGGGCAGGGGCAGTCCGGCCGTGTGCCGGTGGAAGAGGTAGATGGTGCAATCCACGACCGGGTCGTACTCAGCCTGCGCGAAGGCGGACGTCACCGCCTGAAGATACGTCGGGTTCTCGCGCAGCAATACCTGCAGTGTTGTCGTGTTGAGAATGAAAGCGCCCTCGTCGCAGTAGGAGGCGATAAGACCATTGACCTCCCACCAGTAGTGGTCAGGCTGGCTCAAGAGGCGTCGCCGTGTGGTTGCGTAGTCGGCCGCCAGTTGCTGGCGCCCGACCCCGATGATATCAGTGGCAAGCGTGTCGAGCGACATTTCCGCCAGTGCCTCTGTCTGGGTTTCCTCGGCAGTAAGCGTACCGTCGAAATCGATGATGACCTTCACAAACCGTCTCCTGCTGCTATCAGGGCGTCGTCACGGCGTCGTCGTGGAGAACAGACAACGTCTGGATGGGAGTAACCGGGGAGCGCGGAGAACAGCGCTCGGGGCCCCCGGACTGCAACTCCCGTCGCGTCATTGCGGGATGTATTGGCCTTCCAGACGGTCGTAGTAGGCGACGTGTTGTGCGATCACTCCAGGTATAGCCAGTCCATAGGGGCACTTCTCCTCGCACTCCCCACATTCCACGCAGTTCCTGGCCTGGTCGACGGCTTCGGCCAGCCATCCGCCGAAGAACCGGTCGGGAGGGAAGCGCTTGTGGAAGCTGGGCAAGTTCATCATCACGGAGCTTGGGACGCCCTCGGGGCACGGTTCGCCATACTGGCAGCGGCGGCAGAACCGCGTCCCGAGGTCTGCCCTCGTGCGCTCCATCTGCCGCCGCTCCTCGGCAGAGAGCTCCAAGGGACCGTTGGCGATCCCCACAATCTCATCAATCTCCGCCGGTGTCTCGATCCCCGGGTCAGGAACGACGTCCTCGAATTGGAGCAGGTACTTGATGGCGATTCGAGCGTTGTCGAGCATCCCGCCGGCCATCGGCTTCATGGCGATGAACCCGACATCGTGCCGTCGAGCCAGTGGAATCAGTTCGTCCGACGGCTCGCTAGTGACCACGTGGAACGGGAACTGCATTGTCTCGAAGTGGCCGGAGGCCGTGGCCTTGAGCGCGACGTCAAGCGAGTGGCTCGTGATTCCAATGTGGCGGATCTTGCCCGCCTCGCGGGCCTCCAGGGCCGCCTCCATCGCGCCCCCTGGATCCAGCACCTGGTCGAGCTCCTCGAAGGTGCTCACGCCGTGGAACTGCCACAGGTCGATGTCGTCAGTGCCAAGCCGGGTCAGACTCAACTCCAGGTGTCCCACTGCGCCGTCGCGGTCCCGAGCGCCGGTCTTGGTCGCCATGATGACTTGGTCGCGTCGCCCGGCAATGGCCTTGCCCCTCCGCTCCTCACTTGTCGTGTAGCCGTTGGCCGTATCGAGAAGGTTGACGCCCAAATCGATGCAATGGTGTACGACGCGAACCGCCTCGGATTCGGTCAGCCGCTGAATCGGAATGCCGCCGAAGGCGATCCTGGAGACCTCCAGGCCCGTCTTGCCGAGTCTGACGTGCTGCATAGCCACCTCCTCTGCTTCCTGTGGTGCGTAATCCAACCAGGCGCCCACGACGAAGGGTGATGCGTCCCAGAGCGTGGTGGCCGCGTGGCCGCCCGCCACCTGGGATCCGGACGTCCGGGCGCGTTCGCCGACCGATCAGGAGCAACCGCCAGGGGCTCCACGTGCCAGCGGATTCCCGGCTAGAGACTCACACCGATACTCCTGGCCACTCCCCGCACGTACTCGGCCGCGAGACGGTACGCCTCCTCGTCGGGCAGATGCTCCAGCATCACGGGCATGTCATCGTCCAGGTGGTCGACCTCGCGCAGGAAGGTGTAGTAATCGAGGGCGCCCAAACCCGGTCGCACTTCGTCGAGGTGAGTGATGAAGCCGTCGCCTAGCGTGACGTCCTTGGCGTGGATTGATCGGATCCGAGGACCCAGCTTGGCGACGCATTCCTTGATGAAG
>JAUVSX010000468.1 GCA_030596915.1 Chloroflexota bacterium
ATGACCTGTTTGCCGTCTCCGGGATACTGTTCAATCACGAAAGCCCCCGTCGCGGCCTGGAATTCGTCACGCGCAAGATCACGCACGGAGCCGCGCGGATCAAGCTGGGGCTGGCCGACGAGCTGGGGTTGGGCAACCTCGGGGCGCGCAGAGACTGGGGCTTCGCGGGCGACTACGTGCACGCTATGTGGCTGATGCTTCAACAGACGCGACCGGAGGACTTCGTCGTTGGGACCGGCGACACTCACTCGGTGGAGGATCTCTGCCGTGCCGCCTTCGGGCGCCTCGGGCTCGACTACCGCAAGCACGTCGTGCACGACCCGCGGTTCGTTCGACCAGCCGAGGTCGACTTGCTCGTCGCCGAGCCGGCCAAGGCCCGAAGAGACCTCGGTTGGGAGCCTGCGGTCTCCTTCAACGAGCTGGTCGAGATGATGGTCAGCAGTGATCTGAAGCAGTTGCAGATGGAACACGGGCTGTAGGATAACCTCGGGAACATAGTCCAAAGGGGGCTAACTTGGGAGACACGATACGCTTCGGCACCGATGGCTGGCGTGCGCGCATTGCTGAAGATTACACTTTCGATAACGTCCGCAGATGCGCCCAGGGCTTCGCAGCCTACCTGGCCAACCATGGCAAGGGCGGCGCCGACGTGGTGGTCGGGTACGACAAGCGCTTCGCAGCCGAGCACTTCGCGGCGGCCGCGGCCGAAGTGATGGCGGGCAACGGATTCCGGGTGTGGCTGACCGACGACGCCACACCTACGCCGACAATCTCCTACTCGATCGTCGAGCGGGGAGCGGCCGGGGGCATCAATATCACCGCTAGCCACAATCCTCCGTGGGATTCCGGGTTCAAGGTGCGGGACCAGCACGGCGCCGCCGTCTCACCCGACGGACTGCGCGATATAGAGGCAGCGATCCCGCCGGTCAGTGACATTCGAAGAATGTCCTTTGATGAGGCGCAGGCCGCCGGGCACGTCGTCGTGTGGGACCCCAGAACCGCCTACCTGGCGCACGTCGCGAAGCTCGTCGACATCGAGTCGATCAGGCAGGCCGGGCTGGACATCGTGGTCGAACCGATGTGGGGCAACGGTATGGGCTGGTTTCCGCATATCCTTGCAGGCGGCGAGACGCGCGTGACGGAAATCCATAACGTTCGCAACCCACTCTTCCCCGAGATGGCGCGCCCCGAGCCCATACCGCCCAACGTCGACGTCGGATTGCGCAAGACTGTTGAGCTTGGAGCGGACGTGTGCCTGATCATGGACGGCGACGCCGACCGCATGGGTATCGGCGACGAGAACGGCACATTCATTAACCAGCTCCAGGTCTTCGCTCTGCTCGCCTACTACCTGTTGGAGGTACGGGGACAGCGGGGCCCGATCGTGAAGACGCTATCGACTACGTCGATGCTCTTCAAGCTGGCAGAGATGTACGATGTGCCGATTCACGAGACGGGAGTGGGCTTCAAGTACGTGGCGCCCAAGATCCTGGAGGTCGATGCGCTGATTGGGGGGGAGGAGAGCGGCGGCTACGCCTTCCGCGGCTCCGTCCCTGAGCGCGATGGCATCGTGGGCAACCTGTACTTCCTTGATCTAATGGTTCGCACGGGCAAGCGCCCGTCGGAACTCATCGCTGACCTCTATGAGAAGCTCGGCGCATCGTACTATTACGAGCGCGTGGATACGCGGTTCCCCCCGGAGCACCGGCCCGAGGCCAAAGCCCGCCTCGATGCCGCGGAGCCCGGGATACTGGCGGGTCTTCAGGTGACCGAGATCGCAACTTCCGATGGGTACAAGTACCTGCTCGAGGACGGTGGATGGCTCCTGATCCGGTTTTCGGGGACGGAGCCGATCATCCGCGTCTACTGCGAGACAACGGATGAGGCCAAGGTCAAGCCGCTGCTCGACGAGGGGCTTCGGCTTGCGGGATTGGCCTAGCGGCGGTGGGACGGCAGGATGACGCCGACACCAACCTTGATGACCGACGCGCCATCGACGGGCCGACTATGGACCATCGCAGTGCTGGTCGGCGTCGGAGGCGTGCTCCTGCTCATTGGGCTCCTGACGGGCGCCGTCCGGCTGAGGCCGTCCCGCAGGCGCGGGTCGGGCAGGAGGGCGGCGATGATGCTTGACGTAGCGCTATCGCCGCAGGACCGCCGCGCCGGCCTCGAGTACCTGCTCGACGACCAGCACCGCGTCGTGCTCGAGCAAGGGCAGGGAGACGGCGACGGTGAAGAGCCGACGGTTCTGTATGAGTACCCGAGTGAGGATGACCGTGACCCAGACAGCGCTGATTGACGCCCACGCCCACCTGGACTTTCGGCAGTTTGACTCCGACCGGGAAGCCGCTATCGACCGGGCACGCGAGGCGGAGGTCGTCACCATCGTGAACGTGGGCACGGACCTGGCCTCGAGCCGAGCATCGATAGCGTTGGCCGACCAGTACGACACCATCTACGCCACAGTCGGGTTCCACCCTCACGATGCTTCGAAGGTCGGGCCCTCTGAGCTGGACGAGCTGCGCGACCTGGCTGCTCGCCCGAAGGTCGTTGCTATCGGCGAAATCGGACTCGACTACTACCGGGATCGCTCGCCGCGTCCCGCGCAGCGGCAGGCCTTTGCCGACCAACTGGCGCTGGCGGCGGACCTAGACCTTCCTGTCGTCGTCCACAGCCGCGATGCTCACGAAGACGTGGAAGCCATTCTGGATGAGTACGACGGAGTCGCCATACTCCACTCCTACTCAGGAGGGCGACAACGGCTGGACAGGGCGCTGGCGAAGGGCTTCTACATCAGCATCTCCGGCCCGGTCACGTTCCGCAATGCGCATCGACTGCGAGAGGCAGTTGCCGCAGTGCCGCTGGACCGGCTGCGCGTGGAAACTGACTGCCCGTTTCTCACACCGCACCCGCACCGGGGGAAGCGCAACGAGCCGGCGTACGTCCGGTACGTCGCCATCGGCGTGGCCAGGGCTCGCGGGGTCACCCCCGAAACCGTGGCGCGAGCGACCGTCGACAACAGTCGCCGTGCCTTCGGACTCGAATGATCCCCCTTCCTCCGATTGGCAGCGGCGTTGGGACATGGATACGGGGGGATCGTGTGGAGCGGCTGGTCCGCCGTGCTCTCCCTGCACTCTGAACCGATGATCGATCTGTCTGTCGTGATCGTTAGCTGGAACGTGAGCGGCCTGCTGCGGCGTTGCCTGGGCTCGATTCTGGGTACCGCTCGCTCGGAAGCCCCA